>CATLIJ010000189.1 GCA_949948825.1 uncultured Clostridiaceae bacterium | reverse complement strand
GAAATCACACATCTTTCACATTTCCCAAGCTTCTATTCATTTGCTTTCATTATTTGTTTTCCTATTTTCAATCTTTCTGTTTAAATGCCCCAAAGTTCATTTTTAGTTCACGAAAGCTGTGTATAATAAGACCTAACTGTTGCTTTTTTGGAGGTAATACACAATGCTTATGTTAAAAATTTTAGTGGTAGAGGATGATGATTCTCTCCTGAATCTATACCGGATTGTTTTGGAGAAGCAAGGATATAAGGCTCTGCTTGCCCATCATGGCGAAGAGGCGTGGGATATTATGGAAAACGAACACGTGGATTTGATTCTCACGGATATTCTGATGCCAGTTATGGATGGCTTTCAATTTCTTCGCAGTGTGCGGGATGTTTTTCCTGAAATGCCAATCCTGATGATCACCGCAAAGGATGACTTTGCTTCCAAAAGTATGGGATTCACCTTGGGAGCAGATGATTACATGACAAAACCCGTAAATATGCAGGAGATGGTGCTTCGCATCCGGGCGCTGTTACGCCGCTCCAACATCATTTCCGCAAAAAAACTGACCATCCACAACACTCTGCTGGATTATGACTCCATGACCGTAAGCCATGGAGAAAAGAGTGTCATGCTCACCCCAAAAGAATTTCAGCTATTGTACAAGCTTCTCTCCTATCCCAATAAAATTTTTACCAGAAAACAGCTTATGGATGAAATATGGGGCGTGGAAAGCCAGTCTGACACACAGACTATTGATGTACATATTAACCGTTTAAGGCGGCATTTTGAACATAATCCTGACTTTGAAATTGTTACCATCCGCGGATTGGGTTACAAGGCGGTGATACCAGCATGAGAAAATTCCATTTGTGGCTCACCTTCTGTTTTATGATTGCAATAACCTTTTTCTTTGGATTTCTTCTGACTGGCTTTTTTGTATTTTTAGGACTTAGGCTCCATCTTCTGCCTCCTGCCCCTCCTGTGCCATGGCTTCCATCGATTGGCCTTATAGGGGCAGCTGCTATTTTTTCTTTTTGCCTTACCCTGCTTGTTTCGCGTTATTTTTTCTCTCCGATCCATCAATTGATCCTGGCTCTGAAAGAGGTTGCAGATGGCAATTTTGCTATATTTCTGCCAGAAGAAAACCATTTTACGGATATTGGGAAAATGAACCGGAACTTTAATCAGATGGTACAGGAATTAAGCTCCATGGAATTGCTGCAGTCAGATTTTATCCAGAATGTTTCCCATGAGTTCAAAACTCCATTGGCTGCCATGGAAGGCTATGCTGTATTGCTCTCTTCCTCGCCACTATCGGAAGAGCAAAAGGAATATACCTCACGTATCCTGGACAGCTGCAGACAGCTTACCGCCTTGACGGGAAATATCCTTCAGCTTTCAAAGCTGGAGAACCAGAAAATTGTGCCGGAAAAGCATCTGTTTTCTTTAGATGAACAGCTGCGGCAATGCATTCTGGCTATGGAACCGCTCTGGACACAGAAAAATCTGCTGCTGGATATTGACCTGCAGGAAATCGAATACGAAGGCAATGAGAGCATGCTGACCCAGGTCTGGAGCAATCTGCTGTCAAACGCTATCAAATTTACTCCTGTCTCTGGCTCCATACAGATTCGTCTCTGTTCTTCCTCAGATGTCATCCTTGTTTCCTTTGCGGATTCAGGAATTGGTATGACCAAAGAAGTACAGCGCCATATCTTTGACAAGTTTTACCAAGCAGACCACAGCCGCAGTGTACACGGTAATGGTCTTGGTCTGGCCTTAGTCCGGCGGATCATCTGCCTGTGCGGCGGAAAAATCCAGGTCTCCAGCCAGCCCGGAAAAGGAACTATATTTACCATATATCTTCCAGCGGCTTAAATCCCGGTTTAAACAGTTACCAAAACCCCTGGCATCAATGGATATCTTGTCAAAAAGTACTTGTCAATCCATGGAAGATATGCTATGATGGAAAAGTTGAAAAATCACGTTTGCTGATTCCAAAGGCGGTGCCTGTAAGACAGGTTCCGGAGGAAGCATGAGAGGCAGACGGAAGACAAAACCAAATGGAGGAAAGATTCATGAGCGTTATTTCAATGAAACAGCTGCTTGAAGCAGGAGTGCATTTCGGACACCAGACCAGAAGATGGAACCCCAAGATGGCTCCCTACATCTACACAGAGAGAAACGGAATCTACATCATTGATCTGCAGAAGTCTGTAGGCAAGGTAGATGAGGCTTACAATGCCGTTTCCGATATCACTGCAAATGGCGGCACCATTTTGTTCGTGGGAACCAAAAAGCAGGCGCAGGATGCCATTAAGACAGAGGCAGAGCGCTGCGGTATGTTTTATGTAAATGAGAGATGGCTGGGCGGAATGCTGACTAACTTTAAGACCATTCGCAGCCGGATTGACCGATTGAAAGCCATTGAAGCTATGTCTGAAGATGGCACTTTTGATGTACTTCCAAAGAAGGAAGTTATCGCATTGAAAAAAGAGTGGGAAAAGCTGGAGCGAAACCTGGGCGGCATTAAAGAGATGAAAAGGCTGCCAGACGCAATTTTTATCGTAGATCCAAAGAAAGAAAGGATTTGTGTACAGGAAGCCCATGCTTTGAATATCCCGCTGATTGGTATTGCGGATACGAACTGTGATCCCGAGGAATTGGATTATGTAATTCCTGGGAATGACGACGCAATCCGTGCCGTTAAATTGATTGTATCTAAAATGGCAGACGCAGTAATCGAAGCAAATCAGGGAGAAGCTGAGGCAGATTTTTCCGAAGCATTTGATCATGCAGAGGAAGGAACAGAAGAAGCTTAATCATGAATGGAAAGCGCTTCGGCCTGTGTCCACAGGTCGAGGCACTTTTTTTGAAAAAATATCAGAAAAAGTATAGAATACATGATTTTTTTTGATAATAGCGTATTATTTAATCTTATATTCTTAATATAAATGGAGGGAATAACAATGGCAATTTCAGCAACAATGGTAAAAGAATTGAGAGAAATGACCGGGGCCGGCATGATGGACTGCAAGAAAGCGCTGGCAGCTACGGATGGCGATATGGACAAAGCGGTAGATTTTCTGCGTGAAAAGGGTCTGGCTGGCGCTGAGAAAAAGGCTGGCCGCATTGCCGCAGAGGGTATTGTGGTAACTGCCCTGTCCGAGGATGAGAAGAAGGCCGTAGTAGTTGAGGTCAATGCAGAGACTGACTTTGTGGCAAAGAACGAGAAATTCCGCACCTACGCAGCTGATGTGGCATCCCAGGCCCTGAAGACAACAGCTGCTGACATGGACGCTTTCATGGCTGAAACATGGGAAAAGGACCCGTCTCTCACTGTGAAGGAAGCATTGTCCACTCAGATTTCCATTATTGGCGAGAACATGAACATCCGCCGCTTTGAGCAGGTTGAAGTGGCTGATGGCTTTGTGTCTTCCTACATCCACGCAGGCGGCAAGATCGGTGTACTGGTGGTTGTGGAGTCAGATGTAGTAAATGATGCGGTTAAGGAGATGGCCAAGAATGTGGCAATGCAGGCTGCTGCTTTAAAGCCGCAGTTTACCAGCAGAGATGAGGTCAGCGCTGACTATATTGAGAAGGAGAAAGAGATTCTGACCGCAGCCGCAAAGAACGAAAAGCCCGATGCCAATGATAAGATCATCAGCGGCATGGTAATGGGCCGGATCAACAAGGAGCTGAAGGAAATCTGCCTGCTGGATCAGGTTTATGTAAAGGCAGAGGATGGCAAGCAGTCTGTGGATCAGTATGTAAAGGCTGTGGCCAAGGAGAACGGAGCTAATATTAAGGTAAAGAAGTTTGTCCGGTTTGAGACTGGCGAAGGACTGGCTAAAAAAGAAGAGAATTTTGCTGAGGAAGTGGCGAAGCAGATGGGAGCTATGTAATATAGCTGGTTAAGATTTTATGGCAAGTTTTGAAGAGCTTCAGAGAGATCTGGGGCTCTTTTTCTTTTCTGAAACAGGGAATTTGGATTGCAACACATGGATATGTTTGTGAAAAGTAGTTTAAAAACAAACTGTTTTGATTGAAATATAAACGGTGAGGCAACATGAAATTAAAAATATCAGTATTTACAATGGAACGTGCAAATCAATACTATGATAACATTGTATTTTAAGGATTTATATTTCCCGACCATATGTCACATATTCTGCAGCTGATGCTTTGGGGCAGATATGCAGCCGAAGGTGGTGCAGAGCATCATGGAGATCAACATTACAGTACAACGATTGACATTGATACTCATGTGGCGGATGAGAAGTATCAGGGGGAAATTGGGAAGTTTGGAAAGGTTATGGAGGTTGCTGAATTGGGAGAAATGGACAATTCTGGGATGGTGCGGACACTTCAGTGAGGTGCATATATTAAAATAGTAAATAATTGCAAAGTGACAGCAGATGATTCAGAATCTGAAAATTGCATAAACCGATTGAAAAAAGGGTCCGGAGATGATAAGATAAGAATAAGAACAGGAAAACAAGTGTTTTGTTGAAGAGGAGGCGATAGAATGGCTACATCCAGTATACTGACCAATGTAAAGATTACTGATCCGAAAAAAATTGAATCCTTTATCAAGGCTCTTGATGCTTCGGCAGATGATCCCAAAAGAGAGCCATCCGCACAGGTGAGCCGCCAGATGACAAATATAGACGAGATACGGAGATTGATGTCCAAGAGGGTTCGATAAAATGAAGGAATATACAGTAGTCAATATATTGGATATGTTGGAAGCGATCGGAGAGGAGAACTTAAGTGCAATTCTCTCCGATTTTTCTTGCCCGATTAATAAAGAAATTGAAAATTTTGTATGGCATAATGCGATTGAATTTGCAAAAAAGAAAATGTCCATTACATATTTCCTTATGGATGCAGAGGGCGAGATTGCAGCAATCTTTACTTTAACCCATAAGGCAGTAGAAATTGGAAATGCAGATATTTCTTCTACGATGAAAAGAAAACTGTCCAGATATGCACAGTTGGATGGAAATACAAACTCCTACACAGTGTCTGCCTTTTTAATCGCGCAGTTTGGGAAAAATTATGGATTTAAAGGCAATCTGGAATTGTCCGGAAATGCTTTGATGGATGATGCGTTTGAAATATTGGGGCGAGTCCAGAGAGACATAGGTGGGGGAATCGTGTATTTGGAATGCGAAGACCGACCGAAGCTTTTGGGATTTTATCAGAATGACAAAAATCGGTTTAAGATTTTTGGGGAGAGATACTCTGAGGTGGATCAGACGAGGTATATTCAGCTATTGAAAATATTTTAAAATAAGAATTTCGCGTGATTACGTGTGATTTATCCTGCGATCACTGGGAAGGAAAACTTCGCTTCCTTCTTCTCCATATAGAAGAAACGGCATTTTACCAATTCCCAAAACCGTTTTACCAACTTTAAAAATTACCTGATTTCCTCAGAAAAACAGAGGTCAGAAAATCTTTACCAACGCACAAGCTGGTAAACAGAAAATGGAATATCCCTCAACCCCGCATAAATCCGGCATTCCATCGAAAACTTCGCAAAGCAGATGGGGGCTA
>CATLIJ010000188.1 GCA_949948825.1 uncultured Clostridiaceae bacterium | reverse complement strand
GTGCCAGGGCAAGAGTCTCTCTGGCGCCCTTTTCATAGGCCTGTGTCACATCCTCCCCTTTTTGCGTCAGCACCCGGTCTCCCACCCGCTCCGCCGGTGTCCGGGGCGTGGCAAGCCCTCCAAGAATCTCCGGACAAACCGGAATCAGATTTGCCTGGTTCATCATCTCCTTTAAGGCTGGCTCCATGACCCCTTTTCCATTGTACCGGCAATGAACCCCCAGCAAACAGGCGCTCACCAAAATATTGGGCTTCTCCTTTAAAGATGTTTCCTTTTTCTTGTACAAAATATGGCGGAGCCGTCCATGGTACTTTTCCTTTGTGGCAACAATCACATATCCATAACGAAGCATTGTGTGAAGGCTTGCATGATTGTCCGGATGAACGGTACATAACAAATACTTATGAGGATAGCCCTCCAGCTCCTTTTCCGCTGCCTCCAAAAGCTGACCCTGAAGATGATTTCCCCGGTACTTAGGACTGACTGCCACGGAATCCATATGCGCCACCAAAAGAAGCTCCTGGTCTGCAAGCAGAATTTCATGCCCAAGATTTTTTTCATCTGCCTCTGGAAATGCCACAATAAAAAAAGCAGCAATCTTCCTGTCCTCTGTCTCTGCTGCCATGATAAATCCCTGCTTCTCCACATGGGCTTCAATCCAGGCTGCATCATCCGAAACAAACCATTCCGGATGCTTCATGCCCTCCTTTGCCTGGTCCATCAACTCTGCAATCTGATGGATATCTTGGTAAACTGCTCTTCTTATTTTAAAATGCCGAACCATATTCTTCTCCTTTTCTTGAATATTTCCTTTCTGAAAGGAACTGTCTGAAAACAACCGGAATATTATGCCAGCTGTACCAGCATTCGTTGGGAGCTGTCACAGAACAAGCAGCAAGATACCCTCCGCTGACAAGGGAATATACGCCCCGCGGAGGGTATTGCCGAATCCAAAAAACCATGCTACAATCCACATACAGAAAATATTTCAGTTTTGCCCCTGTGAACGGATTTGAAAAAACTTTCACAATCTGTTTGTACCCTGGAAAGGAATGACTTAAGCCATGAAATACGAAAATACAGTATCTGCCATATTTCTTCATCGTCCCAACCGCTTTATTGCCTATGCCCGGATAAAAGATCAGCAGGTAACTTGCCATGTAAAAAATACCGGGCGCTGTAAAGAGCTGCTTCTGCCAGGAACTCCCATCCTCCTGCAGTTTCATCCGGACGCAGCAAAAAACGGCAGAAAGACCGAATACTCTCTGATTGCTGTGTACAAAAAGACCCCCGAAGGCGTGCTCCTGATTAACATGGACTCTCAGGCCCCGAACCAGGCTGCCTGGGAATGGCTTTCCAAAGCTTCCGCCTCCCATGCTGTCACAAATCTTAGCCGGGAAGTATGCTTTGGCAGCTCCCGCTTTGATCTGGCCTTCCATCACAACGGTTCTCCGGCCTTTATGGAAGTGAAAGGCGTCACCCTGGAGGAAAACGGAATCGCCCGTTTTCCGGATGCACCCACCCTGCGGGGAATCAAACATCTGCAGGAACTGGAAAAGGCAGCCAAGGAAGGATACACCTGCTGCCTTCTGTTTGTCATTGCCATGAAAAACATCCGTTTGTTTGAGCCAAATCAGGTCACTCATCCGGAATTTGGAGAAGCCCTGGTTCATGCCGCTGTTCATGGGGTGTCTGTTCTGGCCAGGGACTGTATTGTGACTCCGGATACTCTTACCATAGATGCCCCGGTCCCTGTCCGGCTTCCCAGGTGATGCTTTACATCCTGTCAATTTCATGCAATCCCAAGAGCCTGTCCTCCCAGGTGATGCTTCCATTGGTCTTACTTGGCATCCAGCCAGCTGTCTCCCCAGGAAGCCTCCACTTCCAGGGCTACCTTCAGGACAGCTGCATGCTTCATCTTGTCCTCCAAAATCTCTGTCACATCTGAAAGCTCCTCTTTGGGAGCTTCAATCAACAGCTCATCATGGACCTGCAGCACAATCCTGGATTTCATATTCCTGGCCCGAAGCTCCTGGTCCACAGCAATCATGGCCAGCTTCATAATATCTGCCGCAGTTCCCTGAATAGGAGAATTCATGGCAACCCGTTCTCCAAAAGACCGCTGCATGAAATTCCCGGATTTTAATTCTGGTATCGGGCGCCTTCTGCCAAACATGGTGGTGACAAAGCCCTGTTCTTTCCCGTCTGCCACCTGCTTGTCCAAAAAAGCCTTTACTCCTGGATACGTCTCAAAATATTTCTGAATATATTCCATGGCCTCCTGTCTGGAGATGCTCAGATCCTCGCTCAGCCCAAAGGCGCTGATTCCATAGACAATACCAAAATTTACAGCCTTTGCATTGCGCCTCTGAAGGGGCGTCACCTCGTCCAGGGGGGTATGGAACACCTCTGAGGCAGTGATGGCATGAATGTCCTGTGCCTCTCCGTAAGCCTGAATCAGCCGCTCATCTCCTGACATGTGGGCAAGAATCCGAAGTTCAATCTGAGAGTAATCCGCATCTACAAACACACATCCTTCCTCTGGCACAAACACCTTACGGATGGCCCGCCCCAGCTCCATCCGCACTGGTATATTCTGCAGATTCGGTTCTGTGCTGCTGATCCGGCCTGTAGCTGTGATGGTTTGATTAAACTTCCCGTGAATCCGCCCGTCCTCCCCGATATATACAGCCAGCCCCTCTGCGTAAGTGGAATAAAGCTTTGCATACTGGCGGTAATCCAGAATCTTTTGAACCAAAGGATAGTCCGGGGCCAGCTTTTCCAGCACATCGGCTGCCGTGGAATATCCGGTTTTGGTTTTCTTTCCATGAGGAAGCTTCTTGTGCTCAAACAAAACCTCCCCCAGCTGCTTGGGAGAATTGATGTTAAACTCTTCCCCTGCCAGATCATAAATCTCCTGTTCCAGCTGATCCAGCATTTGTTTTAATTTCTCTCCATAAGCCTTCAGCTGCTCCTTATCCACCCGGATTCCTGCCCTCTCCATATGGTACAGACTGTAAATCAACGGCATTTCCATGGAATAAAAGAGCTTGTCCATTCCCTGCTGCCTTAGCTTTTCCTCCAATACCGGCATAGCCTTCCAGGCAATATATCCCATATAGCAGGCACAGGTAACAGCCTGTTCCTCTCCCCGCCCCAGGGCGGCAGCAAGTGATTCCTTGCCCAAAAGATCAGTTTTGGACGGCACGTTCATGTCCAGGTAATCCCCTGCCAGATCCTCATAGCCATAGGTATCCTTTAAGGGATTCAATAAATACCCGGCCACTCCCATATCTGCCACCGGACAATCATAATCCATCTTCAGATAAGGCAGCTGAGATTTCAAATCCAGCACAGACCCAAAAATCTTTTTGCCCTTCAGCAAAGCCTCCAGCTGCCCGCACAGATAAGCCCCTGTGACAAATCCGTTGACTGGAACTGCATAGCACTCCTCCTCGTCAAAGCAGATTCCCATTCCCCCAACCTGATTGCTGTCTAAAATCAGCTGAAACCCAACTCTCTCTGCCTGGGATGCCTTCTCAAAAATCTGCTCCACTCCCTCATATTCCTCCACCAGCCAGAAATGCTCCTCTGCCGGCGTACCGCCAAGAAGCTGGGAATCAAACCGGGACAAAAAGGACTGAAATCCCAGCCGCTTCATATATTGATAAGCTTCCGGCGTATAGAGGTTGTCAATTTTTGCATCTTCATAGGAAAAGGCAACCGGACAGTCCAGACAGATGGTTGCTAACTCCTTGCTCATCACCGCCATGTCATAATGCTCAGCCAGGGCCTTTTTTGCCCGCGGCGGCTTGATTTCCTCCAGATGAGCATAAGCATTTTCAATGCTTCCATAAGCCACAATCAGGTTGGTGGCAGTCTTCTCCCCAATGGACGGTACTCCTGGAATATTGTCCGAAGCATCCCCCATCAAAGCCTTCACATCAATAAATTCAGTTGGCGTTACCTGATATTCTCTTTTTACATCCTGAGGATAATAGTCCTTTACCTCAGTGCCGTTCCGGTTGGTTTTGGGAATGCGGATTTTAATATGTGTATCTGCCAGCTGCAGAAGATCCCGGTCTCCTGACACAATGGAAACCTCCACCTCATCCCCTGCCATCCTTTTGGCCAGAGTTCCCAAAAGATCATCTGCCTCATATCCTGCCAGTGTCACCACCGGCACCTCCATGGCGGACAGAACCTCCTTCATCAGGGGAACCTGTTCCCGCAGCTCCTCTGGCATAGGTTTCCGGGTTCCCTTGTACTCTGCGTACATCTTATGGCGAAACGTAGGCTCATTCATGTCAAATGCCACTGCCAGATGGTCCGCCTTCTCCTCCTCCAGAATCTTAAACATAATATTCAGAAACCCATACACTGCATTGGTATGAAATCCCTCATAATTGGTCAGATCCGGCACCCCGTAAAAGGCCCGGTTCAATATACTGTGTCCGTCAATCAATACCAGTTTTCCCATCCTGCTCTGCCACTCCTTATTCCTGTCTTGGTTCTGTTTTTCTTCTTCTCTGTTTTGTCCTTTTTTGTCTTCCTGTTTCTTCTGCCCCATTCACCAGACAGCAAACTTTCCCGGAACTGTCTGCCTCCCTGGATAACCGGTTTTTCCAGAACCGCCTGTCATCCCGGATAACCGGTTTTCCCGGAACTGTCTGTCATCCCAGGATTCCCGCCTGCCACCAGATGCGCAGCTGCAAAACCAGCGCAACCAGCACTCCGGTAGTAAAGACCGTCTCCACTCCATAGCAGATTACCCTCCGAAGCCGCGCTGCCCGCACCTTTAACCATGCCAAATCCAGACTTTCCTCCAGAGCCCCGGTAATATCATAAACTCCGGTGCCGGAATCCAGCTGCCGAAGCCCCACAGCAACCGTATAATAGATTTCCAGCTCCTCCCTGCACTCCCTGCAATCCTTGATATGCTCCAGGAATGCATCCAGTTCCTGCTCTCCCAGCTCTTCATCAATATAAGGCATCACCATCTTCTCCGCTTCCTTACAGGTCAGCATCTCTTCACCCTCCCCTCTGCCATTTTGCAGAATTTTGATTTTGCGCAGCCTTTGGCCATGAACTTATCCAAGCAATCCCCACACGGCGGAAGACTTTTTATACTAATTATACACAGAATCCTTTATAATATCAAGTTGTTACCGTGAACAATAACTGTCCCTTGTAATCGCCCTGCAAAAATGATATAATTTTTGTAAAGAACCATGGAAGGATGAAACGATGATATGCCAACTGGGAACACAAGGATCGTCTGTTCAGCTTTTTGTTTGGAAACAGAGCGGAGGTGAAGATAAATTAGGCAGACTTATCTCCTTACTGATTGCAAACGGAAGAACCAAAGATGCACAAAATGCAGCAATCAATAAGAAAGCAAGAGCAGATCTTTATAAAGAATTTGGAATTTTTTCGTGAATACTGTTACAATTAACCCTGAAAAAAACACCCGCAATTCATCTTTTTGATGCAGAAAGGAACCTATGCCAAAATTAAACGAAAACTACCAAAACTTAAAACAAAGCTACCTTTTTTC
>CATLIJ010000187.1 GCA_949948825.1 uncultured Clostridiaceae bacterium | reverse complement strand
ATCCCATTGGACAGGCCCATTTTCTAAATGAACAGAACGTGGAATTTAATATTGCTATTGGTTTATGTGTTGGACATGACTCCCTGTTTTACAACTATTCCAATGCTCCAGTGACCACCTTGGTTGCAAGGGACAGAGCTCTTGCCCATAACCCGTGCGGCGCCATTTATTGTGCGGAGGGATATTTTAAAAATAAGCTTTTGTAAACAGGACCGGACGAATTCATTCTATTTTCCTGCCCTGGGAATGAAAATAATAATGAAAAGGTTATTGACGTTTTTTATATTTCAGATATAATATATGAAATCACTATGAATGAGGAAAATCAATGGAAGAGATTCGTTTGAATAAATATTTAAGCCAGCAGGGAATCTGTTCCCGCAGGGAGGCGGACCGGAGGATTGAGGCAGGGGAAGTGACCATTGACGGAAGAACCGCTGTTATGGGGGAAAAGATTACCGGACAGGAGATGATCTGCTGCTGCGGGAAGCTGGTGAACGGGCCAGATGGAAAAAACTCTGCAAAGCCAGTGCTGCTGGTGGTCTATAAGCCCCGCGGGATTGTCTGTACCGCTTCCCATAAGGACCGGGCACCCAATGTGGTGGATATGGTAGGATATCCTACCCGGATTTATCCGGTGGGAAGGCTGGATAAGGATTCAGAAGGACTGCTTTTGATGACAAATCAGGGTGAACTGGCCAACGAAATCATGCATGCGGGAAATCTCCATGAAAAAGAATACCTGGTTACAGTGGACCGGCCTTTTTCCGGGGAATTTATCCGGAATATGCAGGAGGGGGTGGAGCTAAGGGATTTGGGGGAGAAAACGCGGCCTTGTATGGCAAAGCCAGAGGGAGAGCGGACCTTTCGGATTGTGCTGACTCAGGGTTTGAACCGGCAGATTCGCCGGATGTGCGAGACATTGGGATTTTCGGTGGTTTCATTAAAACGTGTCCGTATTATGAATATCCGCCTGGGGAAACTAAAGGCAGGAGATTACCGCACAGCCGCGCCAGAAGAGGTAGAAGCGCTTTGGGAGAGTTTGAAGCAGGAAAAAAACAAATCAGAAAAGGCAAATCAGAAAACGGACGATTTTAAGGAAAGAAATCAAAAATAGAATAAAAGGAAAAGCAATTTCGGGAGCAAAGGAAATGGATCAGAAAAGAGAAAATGCCATAAAACGGATGAAGGAGCTGACTGCTGTTCTTTTGCCGGCAGCAAAAGCCTATTATCAGGAGAACTGGGAGATTATGAGCAACCGGGAGTATGACCAGCTATATGATGAGCTGGCAGGTTTGGAGAGGGATACCGGGGTAGTGCTGGCAGGAAGTCCCACTCAAAAGGTTGGTTATGAGGTTTTAAGTGAGCTGCCAAAAGAGGCCCATGAGTCTCCCATGCTGTCTCTGGATAAGACAAAGGAAGTGACTGCTTTGCAGGATTGGCTGGGGGAACAGACGGGAATTTTGTCCTGGAAGCTGGATGGTCTTACCATTGTCCTGACCTACGAGGGCGGGGAGCTGGTGAAAGCAGTGACCAGGGGAAATGGAGAGATCGGGGAGGTGATTACTGCTAATGCTAAGGTATTTGCCAATGTACCTTTGCGGATTGCCTTTGAAGGGCAGCTGATTCTCCGGGGGGAGGCTGTGATCCGGTATTCGGATTTTGAGAAAATCAATGAAGAAATCGAAGATGTGGACGCAAGATACAAGAATCCCCGGAATCTTTGCAGCGGTTCGGTGCGTCAGCTGAACAATGAGATTACAGCCAAAAGAAATGTGAATTTTGAGGCATTTATGCTGGTAAAGGCAGATGGGGTGGATTTTCATAATTCACGGAAAGCCCAGTTTGAATGGCTTTTGGCGCAGGGCTTTGATGTGGTGGAGTATGAGACTGTGGATAAGGAAAGCCTTCCCGGGGCAGTGGAAGCCTTCTCGGAAAAGGTCTCTTCCTGTGACTTTCCTTCTGACGGGCTGGTGCTTTTGATGGATGACATCGCCTATGGAGAGTCTCTTGGGCGGACAGCCAAATTCCCCCGCAATTCCATTGCTTTTAAATGGGCGGATGAGATCCGGGAGACCCGGCTGACCGAGATTGAGTGGAGCGCATCCAGGACCGGACTCATCAATCCAGTGGCAATCTTTGAGCCAGTAGAGCTGGAGGGGACTACTGTGAGCCGCGCCAGTGTCCACAATATCAGCATTATGGAGGAGCTGGAGCTGGGAGAGGGAGATACCATAACAGTCTATAAGGCAAACATGATCATTCCCCAAATTGCGGAGAATCTGACCCGAAGCAGGAAGATTCAGATACCAGAGACCTGCCCGGTCTGTGGAGGGAAGACTGAGATTCGCCAGATCAATGATGTGCGGTCGCTCTACTGCACCAATCCGGATTGTCAGGCGAAGAAAATTAAGAGCTTCGCATTGCTGGCAAGCCGGGATGCCCTGAACATTGACGGATTGTCAGAAGCTACTTTGGAGAAGTTTATTGCCGCGGGATTTATTCACAGGTATGCAGATCTTTTTCATTTAGATCGTTTTCAGGAAGAGATTGTGACCATGGAGGGATTTGGGAAGCGGTCCTATGAGAATCTTATGGCGGCTGTGAAAACTGCTTCCAATACTACCTTGCCCCGGATGATCTATGGGCTGGGGATCACTGGGATTGGACTTGCCAATGCCAAGATGCTGTGCCGTTCGTTTCATTCGGATTTTTCAGCCATGGAGAATGCTCAAAAGGAAGAACTGACAGAGGTGGATGGCATTGGAGAGGTTTTGGCCGAAGGCTGGGTCAGTTACTTTGCTTCAGAGGACAACCGAAGCCAGGTGGAGGAGCTGATGAAAGAACTTACCATAGAGCCGGAGCCGGAAAGCCAGGAGGAGGCAATTTTTGCAGGAAAGGTGTTTGTGATTACTGGTTCTGTGGAGCATTTTGCTAACCGGAAGGCTCTGCAGGCAGAGATTGAAAAGCGGGGAGGGAAGGCTGCCAGCTCTGTGACTTCCAAGACCAGCTACCTGATTAACAATGATGTGACGTCCAATTCGTCCAAAAATAAGAAAGCAAAAGAACTGGGGATTCCGATTCTTTCAGAAAGGGATTTTCTGGAATTGCTGGGAGGAAATGAAAATGCCGATTAAAGTACAGAACGACCTGCCTGCCAGGGCGGTTTTAGAGTCAGAGAATATATTTGTGATGGATGAAAAGCGGGCATTGAGCCAGGATATCCGGCCCCTGCAGATTCTGATTCTGAATCTGATGCCAGTAAAGGAAGAGACAGAAACCCAGCTTCTTCGGGCTTTGTCCAATACCCCCTTACAGGTAGACTGCACCTTTTTGATGTTGTCCACACACACGTCAAAGAATACGTCCTCCAGTCATTTGAATCAATTTTATGAGAACTTTCAGGACGTTTCCCGCCATAAATTTGACGGAATGATCATCACAGGCGCTCCGGTGGAGAACCTGGAATATGAGGAGGTCAATTACTGGGAGGAGCTGAAGGGGATTATGGAGTGGACAAAAGCTCATGTTCATTCTACCTTCCATATCTGCTGGGGAGCTCAGGCAGGACTTTACTACCATTACGGGATTCCCAAATATAGGCGGGAGAAGAAGCTTTCCGGCATTTACTCCCATCAGGTGCTCCACCATAAGGTGCCGCTTGTCAGAGGCATGGATGATTATGTTATGGCGCCTCATTCCCGCTATACGGAAGTCCGGCGGGAGGATTTGGAAAAGCATCCGGATTTGAATGTTTTGATTGATTCTCCAGAGGCGGGGGTGCTGTTGGTGATGAAGCGGGACGGAAGCCAGATCTTTGTCCAGGGACATCCGGAGTATGACCGGATGACATTGAACAGCGAGTATCACCGGGATTTAAAGAAGGGCTTGTCCCCGGAGGTGCCTTGCAATTATTATGAGAATAACGATCCTTTTGGAAGGCCGGTTTTAAGCTGGCGCAATATGTGCAATACCCTTTATGCTAACTGGCTGAATTATTATGTGTATCAGACCACAGATTATGTTTTGGAAGAAGAGTAAATGGAAAGGCCGCAAGGGAGAAATCCGGAGCGGCCTTTTCATCTCAGTCAGTTCTTAATGAATTCTATGATTTTTTTAGCATATGACTTCGCAAAATCACTGATTTGGTAAGAACGGATTCTTTCTTTCACGATCATTGGCACAAGAAAGCCGTTACTGGAAAGTCTGACACATCGGTTAATAATTGTTTTGTTTGTTACACCAGCTATTTTGCTTATTTCAATAGGAGTAAATTCATAAAAATGGTTTTGGAGCAAAAATACTAACAATTCTTTTTCTTTTACATTCAGATAGGAGAGTCCAGCATACAGATCATTTTCTCCAGATGCTTTGGATAGTTCACATACCTTAGATGAATATAACTGAACCATCCGCAAAAAATAATCAACCCAAATTTCCGGATGTGGAGGATTATTTCTCCCGGAATAATATAATGCTGGAAGTCCCATCTGCAGAGAACGATAATATTCTTCTGAATCATAAGCAAAGTATTCTTCCAGAGAACCAATTCCGTGAAAACCATATCCACTGCAGTCCAAAATATATCCTGATAATAGTCGGGCAGTTCTGCCATTGCCATCTTCGAATGGATGAATCGTTACAATTTGGTAATGGACTACAGCAGCTATAATGAGTGGATGATCATTCGTTGTGTTGACGTATTCTACTAATTCTGCTAATAATTCGGGAATGTCGATATATTCTGGAGGGATATATTCCGCGTTGCCATTTTCTGAATCATATACTGCAAATAAAAATCCAGGCGGCATGGCACCTCGCAAGCCTATTTTTTCTTTTGATGCTCCTTTTTCCACAAGAGCCTGTACTTCCAAAATCAGTTCTTTTGAAAATGGGATTTTTTTCTTTGCTTTATTTTCCAATAGGGTTAATGCTAAATAATAGTTCCTGACTTCCTGCTCTGGTTTCAGAAAATGTTTGTGAGGATCTCTGTCAATTACCTCATTGACCTGTTTTTCTGTCAAAGGATTTCCTTCTATTTTATTTGAGGCATAGGAGCTTTTCTTTTTTGAGTTTTTTCTGAGTTTGTTTGCAGTCAAAGCGGGGAGATGAACACTGTTTAGTGAAAACCTGTTTTGGTCAATAGCGGATATCAGCTTTAGCATATTATTTGTTAATGATACTTTGATCAATTCCATTTCCTCCTTAAAATGAAACGATATATAATTATATTATACATCAGCAACAAAAAAATTCTACTATTTTTACACTATTTTTACACTATTTTTCACTATTACCTAATGTGGAATCATTCACATCAACCCTGCATCAGACATCTTGTAGTTCCTTCTAAAATATGGTATGATATAGCAGAGTATGCGATTGAAAGTAAATTGCAGACAGGACAGCAGGAAAGGAATGGAATTGGTTATGCATTGGGAAGGACAGACGGGCAGAAGGAGGAGGACATGACCAGAAGGGAGATGCGGGACCATTGTTTTAAGATGTTGTTTGGGGTTGGATTTTATCCGGCAGAGGAGACCGCTGCCCAGGCAGAGCAGTATTTTGCTTCGCCGGTGGAAGAG
>CATLIJ010000186.1 GCA_949948825.1 uncultured Clostridiaceae bacterium | reverse complement strand
GACCGGGGATGTGCTGGATACTTATGTGTACCGCATGGGTCTGATCAGCCGGCAGTACAGCTTTTCCACAGCAGTAGGACTGCTGCGCTCAGTGGTGGGGCTGATTTTGATGGTGACAGCCAATGAGCTGTCCAAACGCTTTACAGAGCGGAAGATCTTTTAAGGGAGGCAGGGACATGATACGGAAAAAAGGGATAATGGCAAATCTGGGGACTGGGATTATCTATGGAATTGTGATTCTTTTAGGGTTAATCTGTCTGCTTCCTATGTTGAATATTCTGGCAATCTCCTTCAGCAGCAGCGACGCGGCAGCTGCCAATATTGTAGGCTTTGTGCCAGTGAAATTTACCACTGCAGCTTACCAGAAGATTATGGAGGACAGCCAGTTCTGGCGCTCCTTTGGAATCTCGGTGTTCCGGGTGGCATCTGGTCTGGCAGTTAATCTGGTGCTGATTGTATTGATGGCTTATCCTCTGTCCAAGAGTAAACGGGAGTTTCGGGGAAGGAATATTTATATGAATCTGCTGATTTTTGCCATGCTGTTCAGCGGCGGAATGATTCCCACCTACCTGGTGGTGAAAAAACTGCATCTTCTGAATACCGTATGGGCGTTGGTCCTGCCCGGGGCAGTGCCGATTTTCAGTGTGATTATGGTGATGAATTTCTTTATGGGAGTGCCGAAGTCTCTGGAGGAGGCAGCTGTGATTGACGGAGCTACGCCTTTGCAGGTTTTGACAAAAGTCTACATACCTTGTTCCAAGCCTGTGATTGCCACTATTGCTCTTTTCAGCATTGTGGGAAACTGGAATGACTTTTTTGGAGGGCTGATTTATATGACAAAGGTCCGGAATTACCCCCTTCAGACTTATATTCAGACGCTGAGCGTTAAGCTGGAGGATATGTTAAATTCCGGCGGAAGCTTAAGCTCTCTGATCAATGCCATGGAGGTATCCAGCCAAAATCTGAATGCAGCAAAAATTGTGGTGTCTGTGGTTCCGCTGCTTCTGATTTATCCGCTGCTGCAGCGTTATCTGATTACAGGAATTGTCATGGGGAGTGTGAAGGAGTGAAGGACATTGGCAGGTGAAGGAATGGTATTTAGTTGACAGATGGAGGAAGGTCCGCAAGAGAAGTATAAGAAGGAGGTGTTTCGCAGTATGAAAAGGCAAAAAGCGAGGATGGCAGTGGCAGCAGGATGTTTCCTGCTGCTATGCCCGGTTTGTGTGTATGGAGAGGGGACCCAGGAACCTTTCTCATCTGCACAGCAGAAGGAGGAGATGGTTTCCGGGGAAAATGACTCTGCAAAGAGCGCGTCAGAGGAAGAAGCTTTGACATTGCCCCAGGCTGGATGGTCTTATGAGGCAGAGGGGAATATGTGGCAATATTTCAGCCGTGAAGGGCAGGCAGTAACAGGAAGGCAGCAGATTGACGGAAGTATTTACTTTTTTGACAATGAGGGCAGGATGCTGACCGGATGGGTGTCCAGCGGAGATTCTATTGGAGATGACGCGGAGGTTTACCGCTCCGGAAGTATGGATGACACAGTCTATTATTGTGATACTACCGGACGGATGTGCAAGGAGCAGTGGATGCCTGCCTATGCGCCGGATTCTCCTTATTTTCAGGTGTTTTCCGGTCCTACGGAGGATGCGGATGAGGAGGTATACTGGTATTATTTTGACAGGAAGGGAAATGTGGCCCGGAATAAGAAGCTGGAATATGAAGGAAGCGAGTATTGTTTTGATGAGAATGGAAAACGCTTAAGCGGGTGGGTGTACGAGGAGGGCCACAATCCGGACGGTGATGGGGAGCGGAGATATGTGGAAGTGACGGATGAGACGGAAGAAGCTTGGAAGGGTGATTTTGGAAACGGCTATCAGGAGAATGATTATGCCCATAATCCTCAGTATTATCTGTACTGTGACCCAGGAAGCGGAAAGGTGTCCAAAAGCTGCTGGATCAATGCCAAGCCGCCGGGAAAGGATGAGAGTGAAGATGACCGTTCTTTTTACTGCGGCAAGAATGGGTATATTACGGTTCAGTACCGATATGGGGCCTGGAGAGAAGACAGCACATGGGATTTAGAGGCAAAGGAACTGAATGATGCTATTGTTGCTGATAAAGTCAGGCCAAGGAAGGTTGAGGAGGAAAGCATCGGAACCTATGCATTTAAAGGCGCTCCGGGAAGCGGGGAGGATGAGGATGACATCGAAGGATTTATTTTCAAGGCAGAAGATGAGCGTTATTATATTTGTGAAAATGATGGGGCGCGGATGGATGGACTGATGCTGGTTATGAAAAAGGAAAACAGTGTTTTAAGAAGATTCCCCAACGGTTTCTATGATTTTTCTGACAACGCGGCTATGGTGACAGGGCCAAGAACCAAGACGAACGGAGAAGGAAAGGATTCCTTTTATTATTATTTCGCGGAAAAATCCGATGATACAAACTTTCTCGGCAGGGGAGTGACCGGGGTATTTGACGGAAAACTGTATTATCAGGGTCTTGCCGTAGCATCTGCCAGCGCAGAGCGGTATGAGCTTGTATACATTCCGGAGATTGCCAACCGGGAGACAGACGCCACAGGGCTGTTTCTGGTAGATGCGGAAGGAAATGTAAAGACCGGAAGCGCCCAGCGGGTCAACAAAAAGGGAATGGTTACAGGAGGAACCAAATACAGAGATTACGGGGATTGGATTTACCGTGTATGCAAACCAGAACACGGCAACGGGAAAAATGGATATGATATTTTTCAGATTGATAAGAGCTCAGACGGAATCCAGGGGGAACAGGGAGTTCGCTTAGGAGCAGATGACGCAGCTTATATCTATCTGAAGGAGGCAGAAGAATAGGGGGTAGGAAAATGAGAAAGGAAACAGGAAAACAGACAGGCTGGCTGGGGCTGAAAAAGAAGAAACAGGCCATGCGGTATGTGGCAGTGCTGCTGATTGTGGGAATTTTCACAGGAAAAGCAGCTCCCTTGTCAGCAGTGATGGCACAGATTTCCTCATCCGACGGAAATAGGAATGTGGCCAGCAAAAGCGGATGGATGGCCACGGATGCAGACTGGGCGGGGGCAGATGAAGACGATGCAAAAGAGGAGAATGCAGTCAGAAAGGAAAATGCAGCGCAGAAAATTGCTCCAGTAACAGCAGCCACTGCTTCAGATATGGAACCAGCGAAGATGAGCGTCCGCACAGACGGGGTGATCCGGATTGAGGCTGAGGATTATTATGGGAAGACAGGTACAGAAGGAAATGACACTTATGCAGATCTGCAGCCGCCAAATGACACCAGCAGCGGCGCAGGTACTGTCATCTCCATACCATTAAACGGGATTGATGGTTTTCAGGATGGGAATTACAGGATTCGGTTCCGATGTGGAGGACAGAATCAGAACATAAAGCTGGAAGCTGGCCAAATGTTTGATATGGCTTTGACTCCGTCTGCAGAATGGTATTTGACTGATGATCTTGTGGAGTATCGTCGTGTCTGGAATCTGTCGTCCAGTGACACTTTGAAATTAAGTACTTATACAGATGGCAAATATACCAGAATAGACTGGATCGAGCTGGAACCAACCGAGGAAGAGGAGATCTGGTTTCTGGCAAAGGATTATGTGAATCCATCGGATAAGGTGACAGGAGATGGGAACAGCTGTGCCAATATGGACCCTGGAGTTAAGGTGGAAATGACCCTGGACAGCAGTTTTCAAAAAGGGATTTATACGCTTTCTCTGGTGACAACGGGCAATGACCGGACTTATCAGATTCAGGTGAATGGGAAAGAAGTGGGGGAAGGATATGCGGCAAGCGCTGGATCGGACAGCTTTAATATATCTGGGCTCCACGATGACGGCTGGCAGGGAAACTATGAGTTAAAGGCCGGGGATGTGGTTTCCATTGCAGCGCCGGAAGGAAATTACGGATGGTTAAAGGACGTGGTATGGAAATGGGTGTCTGAGCCAGATCCGGATTATCTGGTGGAGGGCAGTGCCTATCTGTTTGACGCAAAGAAATACTACGCAGGAAACCCAACGGGTGATGGCTTAGGCGCAGACCTGCAGCCAGGGCAGTCCATTACCATTGATCTTGCCAATGTGGAGCCTGCCATTTTGCCGGGAAATTATCAGATTCAGGTGGATTATGCAGGAAACGGGCAGATCATGGAGATTCAGGCGGGAAGCAATACAGGAGAGATGATTCTGCCGCCTTCGGATTTTAACTGGGGCTCTCAGAAGACTGCAGAAACTATGAAATATTTCAACATCACAGGAACGGAGACAATTACTTTGACTGCTGACCAGTTGTCTGGCGGTCCGTATACCTGGGTGAAGACAATCCGTCTGACGCCGTTTCCGGAGTCAAACACCTGGATTGGACTGGAGGCAGGAGAATCGTCAGTTGAAGTTACTGGAAATGTAGAGCGTAAAAACTGTATCAACCTGGCATCCGGAGATACCATGACCATGACTCTGGACAGCCGGTTTAAGGAAGGGCGGTATGGGATTCAGTTCTTCCACACAGGAGATGCCCGGTCTTATGCCATTTCCATTAACGGGAAGGCAGCAGGAACCTATGATGCGCCGGAAAGCAAGGGAGATGCAGGAAAAGAAACCATGAATCTGCAAAGCGGCGGGTGGAATGGAAGGTATATCTTAAAAGCAGGAGATATTGTCACCATCACAGCGCCAAATGACAGTACAGCAGGATGGATCAAGGGAGTGACCTTTCAGTGGCTGTCTGACGTCCAGGGCGGAGTTACCATGGAAGGAGATGTCTATGTATTTGAAGGAGAAGATTACTATGACAGACTGACCCAGGATGAAAACGGGGCTGACTTCCAGCCAGAGACCCAAATTGAGATTCCTCTGGCAAAGGTATCTGGCTTTCAGCCGGGAAACTATCTGATTGAGGCAGTGTATGCGGGGAATGGACAGATTTTGAAGCTGGAAGCAGGAAGCAATTCCGCAGAGCTGATCCTTTCGCCTGGAGATTTTAGCTGGGACAATAAAAAGACAGCAGAGACCATGGGTATTCTGACTCTTACAGGGACAGAAACTCTGATCATGAAGGCTGTGACAAGCGGAAAATACAGCTGGATTGACAAAATCCGTCTGGTTCCCACAACAGAAAAAAGAATTGGCATGGAAGCGGGAGATTCATTTGTCACAACCAATGGCAGCGTGGAGGACGGGAATTGTATCCATCTGGCATCCGGAAATACCATGACCATGAAGCTGGATGCACGGTTTGAGGAGGCTCAGTATGGCCTGTGGCTTTTCCACACAGGAGACGCCAGGTCTTACACCATTTCGGTCAACGGGCAGGCAGAAGGAACCTATGATGCGCCAGAGAGCAAGGGACAGAACGGAGAAATCGGAGTGGATCAGCTCACGGGCGGCGGATGGATTGGAAGCTATACATTAAAAGCAGGAGATACGGTGACAATCACAGCACCCGCAGGCAACACTACAGGCTGGATTAAGGGAGTGACTTTTCAGCGGCTGTCTGATGCTCAGGGCGGATTTACCATGGAGGGAGATGCCTATGTATTTGAAGGAGAGCGGTACTATGAAAAGCTGACC
>CATLIJ010000185.1 GCA_949948825.1 uncultured Clostridiaceae bacterium | reverse complement strand
CAGATCCTCATACACCGATTCATTTGGAGAAAGACAGGCTTTCCAATATTTTTCCGGAAACAGCTTCTTGATGGAATCCTCATACCCGCCCCCGTCCTCTGGCTTTTGAAAATGGGTTGCCACAAAACATCCGTCCGGCTCTTTCTGAATCCGAATCACAGCAGGAATCACCCCGCATCCTCCGTTTTTGACAAAATTTCCATCCTGGAACTGGTAAACGCCATACATGGTCAAAGCATATACCATCACAGATTCTTCCTTCTCCTCCTGACCCAATATCTGATGCCCTTCTCCGAAAGCTTCACAGTCCAAAGGATAGCCATAATGATTATATTCTAAAATCCCTGCTGCAGCCGCCTCCTCCAAAGTCTTTGCCCGGACTTTGCAGGGCAGCTCCCGATCAATCTGCTCCAAAAGCCGGATATACTCCATAAGCTTTTCCTCTGACTGTGCATACTCCTTCACAAAAGAAATATCCTCATATTGGTTAAAAGCAGAAAAAGGCATAGAAAAATACTGCCGGTTTCCCTCTTCATCCATGGGATAATCCCAGGATACACTATAACAATTGTCAATCAGTCCTATCAGCAGGCCAGCAGCTTTCTGCATTGTCACATTGTCTGGCTCCTGTTTAAAATGCAGGCTTATGCCATAAGGTACATGGGAGGTCTGCAGCTCCATGGTACAGGATTGCTCTATTCCATAATAATCGCCAATCAGCCCAATCAGCTTTCCATCCGCAGAAGCATTGCCAATATAAGGGTTCCTGGCTGCCAAAAGCTCTCTGGCTTTCACTGAAATTCCGGACAGATCTCCTTCCTTTTCCTGTTCCCGGGAATCCGTATCTTCAGGATCTGTCTTTTCATTTGGTTCATTCAGCTTCAGCTCCGCTTCCCCTGCCTTACTGCTCTCTGTGGTATCCTCCGCATTTTCACTTTTCTTCTCCCCGCAGCCAGACAACACAAACATTCCAATCACCACACACAAAACAATCTTAAAAAATCTCCTGCTTATCATCACAATTCACCCCTTTTTCACAGAAGCAGCAAACATCAGGTCCCATTTCACAGAATCACATTATCACCAAAATAAATACCTGAATAATAAGTTTTTTCCATTTTTTACCACATTCTATTGTAAAATCACTCAAAGTCCGCTATAATCAGATTATTCCGGTTACAGTTCACAAGGCGGAAAATCTGGCATAGATTATGGGCGTCAAGCTTGCTCCATCCAGACAGAAAACCAGTGAGACGGGAATTGACTGGAATCAAACCATACAAACACAGAAAGGCAGCCTGCCAATGATTACCGTTGAAAATTTATGGGACGTCCTGATTGCCCACCAGGGAGAAACCTTTTATACCACAAAAGGGCTCCCCTTTACCTACACCATCAAAGGGGGAGAATTTTTTACAGAGCGGAAGAAAAAATCCATCACAAGAGCCACCTTTGAGAAAGCATTTATCAAGGTTCAGGAAGACACTCTTCACACCATCACCGGCCCAAAAGCTCTGAATGTATTTGGTGCGCCCTATATATTTGCCATGTTCCGTCACCTTGAGATTCTGCCTGGAAAACCGTCTGCATAACCCTTTTGCTGCATTCGAACGCCAGTACTGCCAACACATTCTATATGCCTTTAATCCAAACAACACTCACAATCCCTGCTCCCAAAGCCAGCCATGCGCTTCCCATCATCAGCCGGTTCACCCGGCGGATATCCTCTGTCTCCACAGGCCGCGTCTCATCTCCAATAAACGGCTTCTCACAAAGCTTTCCAAAATACCAGGCAGGGCCTGCAAGGCGAATCCCCAAGGCGCCGGCACAAGCCGCCTCCCCGTGAGCAGAATTAGGACTTTTATGGCAATACCGGTCCCGACGCCAGATCCGAAAAGCCCCTTTCCCATCAAAACCCGGAAGAAGAAATGCAGCTCCAATGAGGAAAAGACCTGCAAGGCGGGCGGGAAGCAGGTTCACCAGATCATCCAGGCGGGCGGGAAACCTTCCGAAATACAAGTACTTCTCATTTCGGTATCCCACCATAGAATCCATGGTATTGACTGCCTTGTAGAGCAAGCTTCCCACCGGGCCAAAGAAAAACAGATAAAAAAGCGGCGCAATCACCCCATCTGACGTATTTTCCCCAACCGTCTCCACTGCTGCCCGAATGATTCCTTCTTCTGACAATAGTCTGGTATCTCTTCCCACAATCCGGGAAACTGCCTCTCTGGCGCTCTCCACATCCTTGTCTGTCAGGCATTTATATACCTTCATGCTTTCTGTTTTCAGAGATCTTGCTGCCAGAACCTGCCAGCTCATAATACATGCAGCAAAAAAACGCAGGGCCGGATGAATCCATCCGGCCGCTGCCAGTACTCCTGCTGCAAGACCTCCTGTGACAGCCAGCACTGTCCCTGCCAGCACCCCGCCAGCCGCCAGCTGACCAGCAGAGGTTTTGGGGAAAATTCTGCGAAGCATTCCCTCCACACGCTCAATCAGCCACCCCATTGCCCGAACCGGGTGGGACCAGCCTTCCGGATCTCCGATCCACAGATCCAAAAGGAAACCAATCATCACTGCTGCCAGATGTACTTTTATCCTGTTTTCCATTTGCACACCTAATTAAAACCAAAAAACTTCTGGCTGATTTTATAGCCTGCAATGGACACTGTCCGGCCGCTCCGTCCGGGCAGATTCATTCCCTGCCCTAAGAATCCCCACCGAAGCCTCAAAAACAGGGGGAAATTCTTTTTCCTTAAGTACTGCCACAATTCCTTTTTCTTGGCCATATTTTCCTTCAGTCCTGACTTAATGGCAAGAATCGAAGCAATCGTCATCATAATTTCCAGATAACGAACCATGTAATGGCGCAGCTTCCGGCTGCTTACCTTGGAGAGATCACAGCAATCCAGCATAAGCTTTGTGACCAGGATCTGCTGGTCAATCCTGCCAATCATCACCTTCTCATTCACTGACTGATCTTCCCTTCCAATAAAATACCGATAAAAATTCACATCCAGATAATACAGTGTCTTCACATAAGGAAGGGGCTGATACACGAAAATATTATCCACATAAAACGTATGCTTCGGCAGCTCCAGCTTACAGTCCCGAAGCATCTGAGTCCGGTAAACCACAGAATGCATCAAAATATACTGCCCCAGGATAAAGACCTTCACATCCTCCCAGGTAATCAGCTCCCGTTTGGGAAGAGCGGTCCGATACTGCATCACTCTCTTGTGGCGGGCGCCCTGTTTTTCATAGACAAAATTTGTCACCAGCATATCCAGAGTCCCGTCTCCATAGGCAAACTGGCGAAGCACTTCAAGCACCTGCCTGTAAGCGTCCTCATTCACCCAGTCATCGCTGTCCACCACCTTAAAATAAACTCCGCTGGCAGCACGCAGCCCTGCATTTACCGCCTCGCCGTGGCCGCCGTTCTCCTGATGGATTGCACGGCAGATTCCCGGATATCTGACCTCATATTCATCTGCAATCTCTCCGGTCCGGTCCTTCTTGGAACCATCATCCACAATCAGGATCTCCACTTCATCCCCGCCTGGAAGCAGGGAATCAATACATCTTCTCATATAAGCTTCTGAATTATAGCATGGTATTGCTATGGATAACAGCTTCACGTTTCTTTTCCATCCCTTCTTATCTTATTGCACAAAATCATCTTATTGCACGAAAGCACAAGCAGGCACCCCCCAGCCATCATAGCGCCTGCTGCCCAGCCAGGGGAACCATTCATCCGCTTTTCCAGGGAAATCCCTGTCAGTGCCACTGACGCTCCATTGGCTGCCCCATGGAACACAACACATCCCCACAAGCTTTTTCCTTTCTCATAAAAAATTGCCAGGAAAATCCCAAGGAGCCCTGCATAAATCCCCTGGGCCAGATTTCCGTGGTACACTCCGAAAAGCACGGAAGACACTGCCACAGCCATGGGATAAGACAGCACCCTGCGTATTCTCCCATATCCCAGCCCCCGAAATACAAGCTCCTCCCCCAGGGGAATCACAACCCCCATACAGAGCAGCTGTACGCCAAAGGCTGGCTGATACAAAATTTCACTGACCGGCTCATATCCTTTCACAGACAGGGGGAGAAGCCTCATCAGCCCGTTAAAAAACAGGCAGGCCCCCATTCCGGCAGCTATGGAACAGACAGCAAGCCTTAGGCTCATCCGGCCTGGAATCTCCTGCTTTTTCCGAAAGCTCTGGTACCAGACTCCCAAGCCAATGGAAGCCAAACCAGAAGCAGCAGCTGAAAGCGGAAGGATCTCCTCTTTCAATATCTGGCCTCTCACAGCGCTCCACGCCGCAAAAATCAGGTCTCCCACAGAAAGATAAACCAGCAAAGGAAAAATCATCAGCCACAAAACCTGAAGGATCTTTTGCAATCTTCCGTCCATAAAAGACTCTCCCTTTCTTTGACTGCCATTTGTCTTAAGTCCGCTAACAGTATATCACAAACCATCTGCCTTTTTCCAGAGAAAAAATACGGAAATCCACAGATTCTTTTTGCAAAAATCCTTCATCTTGCTTTTTCTCCTGAAAAACACTATAATAAAGTTACAAAAACAAAAAGAAAAAGAGGTATCCTTTATGTCTAAAAAACGTATTGTCATAGCCCTGGGCCACCGGGCCCTTGGCACCAATCTTCCGGAGCAGAAGGCTGCAGTTATTGACACAGCCAAAGTAATTGCGGATTTTGTCGAACAAGGCTGGCAGATTGCCCTTGTTCACAGCAATGCTCCCCAGGTAGGAATGATTCACACTGCCATGAACGAATTTTCCAGACAGCATGAAGGCTACACTGCTGCGCCTATGTCGGTTTGTTCTGCCATGAGCCAGGGATATATTGGATATGACCTGCAGAATGGGATTCGTTCGGAGATGATCCGCCGGGGAATTTACAAACCCGTTTCCACCATTCTTACTCAGGTTATGGTCAGCCCTTATGACGACTCCTTTTACACTCCCGTAAAAAAAATCGGCCGTTACATGAACCAGGAAGAAGCCAGAGAAGAAGAGGCCAAGGGAAATTATGTGACAGAGATTCCGGGAAAGGGATGGCAGCGGATTGTATCTGCCCCAAAGCCAGTTTCCATTGTGGAGATTGACGCCATCCGCACCTTGCTGGATGCAGGCCAGATTGTGATTTGCTGCGGGGGCGGAGGCATTCCGGTTCTGGAACAGGGTTCCCGTCTGAAAGGCGCCAGCGCAGTCATCGAAAAAGACTTTGCCGCAAGTCTGCTGGCCATAGAGACAGAGGCAGATGTTCTCTTAATCCTGACCAGCGTTCCCAATGTCACCATAAACTATGGAACCAAAGACGAAACAGCCATTGACTATATGACGGATACCGCGGCAGAGGAATACATCCAGGAGGGACAGTTTGAATTTGCCTCCATGCTTCCCAAAATCCAGGCTGCCATCACATTTTTAAGAGCTGGCAAAGGCCGCCGTGCCATCATCACCACTCTGGAAAATGCACTGGACAGCCTGGAACTCCAGGCAGGAACAACGATTGCGAAACCGTTCCCTTAATACCCATAAAAAATCTGCGCCATGGGAGAACTTTTATCTAAAATCAATGTATTGTTCCCATTTTTCAAAGCAGTCTTTGCCG
>CATLIJ010000184.1 GCA_949948825.1 uncultured Clostridiaceae bacterium | reverse complement strand
AGCTGTATCCGGATGTGGCTCCTAATACAGTAAGGAATTTTATCAGTTTGGTGAAGGAAGGATATTATAATGGCCTGATTTTTCACCGGGTAATCGAAGGATTTATGATACAGGGGGGATGTCCCCAGGGGACCGGAATGGGAGGCCCGGGTTACTGCATTCCAGGGGAATTTCCTCAAAATGGGTTTATTAATGATTTAAAGCACACAAGAGGCGTGGTTTCCATGGCGCGTACCAGTGTGCCGGATTCTGCAGGCTCTCAGTTTTTTATCATGCATGCAGACATTCCGGACCTGGATGGGGGCTATGCTGCCTTTGGACGGGTGACAGAGGGCATGGAGGTGGTAGACCGGATTGCCGGGACACGGGTGGATTACAGCGACCGTCCTCTCCAGGACCAGCGGATGAAGCAGGTGACAGTGGAGACCTTTGGCGAGGAATATGAGGAGCCGGAAAAGCTGTAATACAGGAGGATTTTTCAGACAGAATGGTTTTGGAACAAAAAATAACAGTAGAGGGAATCTTATATTCTGTGGTGATTTCCGATGAGGCACAGACCCTTCTTGCGGCGAAAGCAGCAGGGAGGGTTATTGTCGGTGTAACGGGTACAGACGGAGACCAGAAGCTTTCCATGGCCCGGTATGTGGTGGAAAGTCAGGAGGCGGCAGATCCAAAGTATTTGGAGCGGGTGGTGCGGCGGCAGGCAGGACTGCCTTGGATCATTGGGGAGGGCTGCTGTCTTCTGGTGCGGGAATTTACAACAGAGGATGCAGGCCAGATACCAAAGGAGCCAGAGGACAAAGAGGCGGACAGAGTATTTTATGATCCGGACAGACTTTCCGCGTATATTCAGGGCCAGTATGGATTTTTTGAATATGGATTGTGGGCAGTTGTGAGGAAACAGGATGGAAAACTCATAGGAAAAGCGGGAATTGCCAGATGTGACGGGCAGGGGCGGATGGAACTGGCCTATCATATTTTTCAGCCGTACCGCCGCAGAGGATATGGGGAGGAGGCCTGCCGGATTGTGCTGGATTATGTAAAGAGTGAATATGATTGTCCGGTTTATGGGGTTGTGGAGGCGGAAAACACCGCCTCCAGAAAGCTTCTTGAAAAGCTTGGATTTGTTCTTAAGGAGCAAAAATATAGCGAATCAGGGCATCTGTGTTATCTCTCCGAACCGTGTTGATGAGAATGCCGAGAAGAGGCTTTTCTCCCAGTCTCATGTCCCTGGCAAAATCAGTGCCGGAAATATCAATGGCAAAAGCCTTTTCTTCGCCGTTTTCTCCGGCAGCATAGTACAGGCGGTCCTGTACTAGGGACAAAAGTTCCGGGGAAAGCTCTTTTTCCAAATCAAGATATCCGTCCAGAGCGGAAAAATGTTCAATGGTAGCAGAATCTCCAATCATCACATCCAGATCCTGGGAAAAAACGAGAGCAGAGATTTTAGCCAGGGTGGCATAGCTTAATTCGCTGGCATTGTCCCCATAGGTAATGTAGGCGGTCTCTGCGTTGACACGGTCTTTTTTGCCCAGGTTTTGATATGCAGCAAAACCTTCTTCCAAAGGAGAGAAATCCAGTTCTTCTTCAGAATAATTGTTGACAATCATACAGAACAGAGCAGTCTGAAAGGTGCTCTGGTAAATGGATGTGGCAACAACCTGAATAACCAGAAGCGCGGCAGCAGCCAGAGCCATATGCACCTTATAATAGGTCCAGATATACCAGACCCGGTCTTTCCAGCTCATGGCCTTCAGCTTTTGGAGCTCTGTAAGCTTTGGCTTTGGCTCTGGTTCTGGTTTGGGCTGTTCCTTTTGGGGGTTCATGGATTCTTCTGTTATTTTCATAGGAAAAAATTCTCCTTTCTATCTTTCCCACCGTCCGGAGGCGCCGCAGGGAAGCGTCAGTCCTGACTCCTTTACAAAAAGGCCGATTTCCTCTGCATGCACCTGTCCCCCCCATTTGGGGCAGATTTCGGAACCGAGAAGATAGGCCAGCACAGCCGGGGCAAGTCCTGTGGTGTAGGAATTAATCAGAAAGAAAACCGGTTCTTCTGACAGCAGCTGAGTACACAGTTGAATCAGCGGATGAAGGGAATCCTCTATCTTCCAGATTTCGCCTTTGGGTCCCCTGCCATAGGAGGGCGGGTCCATAATGATGGCGTCATAATGGTTTTGGCGGCGGATCTCCCGCTCCGCAAATTTTACGCAGTCATCCACCAGCCAGCGGACCGGGGCTTTTTCCAAGTGGGAGGCCGCGGCATTTTCTCTGGCCCAGCCAACCATTCCCCTGGAGGCGTCCACATGGGTAACAGACGCTCCGGCCTGTGCAGCTGCAAGAGTGGCGCCGCCAGTGTAGGCAAAGAGATTTAATACCCGGACAGGCTTCCCCGCGTTTCGGATCTTTTCCTGACACCAGTCCCAGTTGACTGCCTGCTCCGGAAAAAGGCCGGTGTGCTTAAAGTGAAAGGGCTTTAACTGGAAGGTCAGGTCTTTGTAGGAAATGGTCCACTGGTCGGGCAAATCAAAAAATTCCCATTGGCCCCCGCCTTTGCTGCTGCGGTGGTAGTGGGCGTTAGGACGCTTCCAGCCTGGGTGGGCCTTGGGAGTGTTCCAGATAATCTGAGGGTCAGGGCGGATCAGGGTATAAGCTCCCCATTGTTCCAGCTTTTCTCCGCCCGAACAGTCTATGACCTGATAATCTTTCCAATTGTCTGCAACCCACATAGCAGGAACCGCCTTTCCTGGCGCCGCCGGAAAGGCGGCGGGCCGTTTGTATTCTTGTGGGTTCATTATAGCGTTGCGGGGGGAGTTGGTCAAGAGTTTCTTGTTTATGTCTTGTGGGAGGAGAGGGAAAATCGTAAGAAAATTGTTAGATTAATTATGGAAATTTTGGTTGAATCATGGGGAGGATCTTGTTAAAATGAAATCCAGAAATAGGTTAAAAACCCTGATTATGGTGGGTCTGATTTTTTATGAGACAAAAAGGAGAGACATTATGAGAAAACGTGGTTTGGCAGTTTTGGCCCTTGCTGCGATGATGACAGCTGGCACTGCCGGGATTTCGGCAATGGCAGCGGAAGGATGGGTTCAGGAGGGAGGAAACTGGGTATATTATGACAATTCCGGCAGCCGTATTTACAATGCGTGGCGCAAGGGCGGAGACGGATTGTGGCGGTACCTGAACGGCAACGGGGTGATGGCCCTTAACTCCTGGGTGGATAATGATGATTATTATGTGGGGCAGGACGGAATTATGATGACCAATCAATGGCTGGAGACAGAAAGCAGCCGCTATTCGGGAGCCACGGATTGGTATTATTTTGGTCAGAGCGGCAAAAGGGCAAGGGATAAGTGGGAAAAAATCAATGACAAGTGGTATCATTTCGGAGATGACGGGGTTATGGAGACCGGCTGGATTCTGGAAAACATGTATTACTGCGATGACAATGGAGTTATGGTGACAGGGTGGCAGCGGTTGTTTGCTCCGGATGAGAATGATGACGATTATTATGACTATGGCCCTTATGCAGAGGATGATCAGGATGGCAAGCACTGGTATTATTTTACCAACAGCGGCAAGAAGGTCATTCCCAGCAGCAATGGGGATGAGCTGAAATTAAAAAAGATTAATGGTGTGTATTACAGTCTGGCAGAGGATGGCGCCATGCAGACCGGATGGAGCTGTATGGTGGGAGACGAGTCGGACAATATTGAAGACTATCGCTATGTGGATTCCAACGGGCAGGTCCGGGTGGGATGGTATACTACAGAACCGCCGGAGCATCTGCGGGACAATTATGAGCATGATGTGGAGTGGTTTTATTTCTCCAACAAAGGCGTTCCCAAGGTAGGGCCTCCCAAAGGCAGCGCGAAATCCAGTGATCTGGTGAAGATTAACGGCAACACTTATCTGTTTGATGACAGAGGGGTTCCTGTGTATGGATTGCAGAAGGTTTACCTGAATAATGATGAGACCGAGTATACGGCATATTATTTTGGAAGCCGGAAACAGAGCGCCATGCTGAAGGGAAGGCATAACATTGATGAGGGCGGCAACACAAGCCAGTTTTATTTTGCCAGCAATGGCAAGGGCTATACAGGAGTGTATGAAAACTCCCTGTACTATATGGGGAAGATTCAGAAGGCGGATTCCGGCAGCCGTTATCAGGTGTTCAGTCTGTGGATCGGAGGAAGCCTGAAGAATTATGTGGTCAACTCTTCCGGGCGGATTGCCAAGAACACCACGGTAAAAGACCGGGATGGAATTAAGTATAAAACCAATGGCAGCGGGATTCTTCTGAAAGAGGATGACCAGGATGTGGAGGGCAAGACCTACAACACTCCGGAAGAGCCGGAGTGGGATTATTTTCAGTAGAGAGGAATGCTTTCTTAAGCTGGCAATTTGGTTTTGGCCTGAGGCAGCGTGAAAATCGTCCTGCAGCAAAAAAGCTGCAGGACGATTTTTGTTGAAAAAATTTTTAAAAAACCTTGCATTTCCAGAAAAACCATGATAATATAGGAACGCTGTGACATGATAGCTGTGAAGCGTGAGGTTGCTGCCCGCTGTGAGGCAGGTTTTCCGTGGAGCGAATGTCAAGTTAGGAAACTGACGACAAGTCACTGTACCAATTGAACAGCTGTATTGTTAGTATACAGTAACGCAGTGTGGAGTCTGGTTATGACACACACGGAGAAGTGTACAGTCACCGCTTGTCGTACTTCATCCAAAAGTGCGAAAAGGAGGCGACTTTTTTTATGGCAAGTCAAGTAATGAGAATCACATTGAAGGCTTACGATCACCAGCTGGTTGACCAGTCTGCCGGGAAGATTATTGAGACCGTAAAGAAGACGGGGGCCCAGGTGAGCGGGCCGGTGCCGCTGCCCACCAAGAAGGAAGTGGTAACGATCCTGAGAGCAGTACACAAATATAAGGATTCCCGTGAGCAGTTTGAGCAGAGGACTCACAAGAGACTGATCGATATTATCACCCCAAGCCAGAAAACCATGGATGCTCTGTCAAAGCTGGAGATGCCGGCAGGCGTTCATGTGGATATTAAAATGAAACAAAAATAAGCTTTAGTATGATTGCTGTCACAGGCAATCCGCTGTAAGGAGGAAGAAAAATGAAGAAAGCTATCTTAGCTACAAAGGTCGGAATGACCCAGATCTTCAATGACCAGGGAGTTTTGGTCCCGGTGACGGTTTTACAGGCAGGCCCCTGCGTGGTGACTCAGGTAAAAACTGTGGAAAACGACGGCTACAAGGCAGTTCAGGTAGGCTTTGTGGACAAGAGAGAGAAACTGATTCGTAAGCCGGTGAAGGGACATTTTGACAAGGCCGGCGTTGCTTATAAAAGATTTTTGAGAGAATTCCGTCTGGAAAATGCAGAGGAATATTCCGTAAAAGATGAGATTAAAGCGGATATCTTTGCTGTTGGCGACAAGGTGGATGCCACTGCTGTTTCCAAAGGTAAAGGCTATCAGGGAGCGATCAAGAGATTTGGACAGCACAGAGGACCTATGGCTCACGGTTCCAAATTCCATCGCCATCAGGGTTCCAATGGTTCTGCGACAACTCCCGGCCGTGTGTTTAAGGGCAAAGGGATGCCTGGACATATGGGATGCGAGCAGGTGACTGTTCAGAATCTGGAGGTGGTT
>CATLIJ010000183.1 GCA_949948825.1 uncultured Clostridiaceae bacterium | reverse complement strand
TAATCCTGGTCTGCATGATTCGAGGAAATTTTCCGGAATTTGTAGACTCTGGCAGAAAGATTTTTATCTACCGCATTGATGATGATGTTCTGGTGTTGACATTATCCCGGATCGGCTCACACAGCGGTCGGTTTGGAAAACAATCTTTACCTGTTGTCGTATGCCAAATGGCATGTATAGTGGTGTAAGAGGGGAGAATGAAATCTCCCCTGCTTGATTCTATACGGGGCAAAGAAATCTTCATACCTACTGGGACGTGTCCACAATGGCGATGGAAGAGTCTCCCTGTCTGGCCTGTTCCAGCACGGTTGCAGCTAATTTCTGGAAAGAAGCATGGGAGGAGGAGGCTCCTGACAGAGCATCAATGGACCCCTTTCCCTGTCCCTCCAAAAGCTGGTTGGCATAATAGCGGGTATATTCATTGGGATAGGTGCCATTGGAGTGGAGCATGGTCTGCATGTAGGCATTATCCCAGCTTTTAATAAACCCGCTGGGATTTTCGGCATTGTATTCCACAGAGACAATGGCTCCTCCCTTTACCATAATAGTGATGTATTCCTTCCAGCCATGGTTAAACTCAGCAGCCTGGGCAGTGTAATATCCGTCCTGGAGATCCGTCTTGGGGCTGCAGGCAGTAAATGAGAAAATTGCCAAAATAAGCGGAAGCAGAATCCGTGTTTTTTTATTGTTACTCTTCATCGGTTATTCTCCCCCTTTACGACGAATTTTTTCACCTGAGCTTCAAGGGCTTCTGCCTCTTTTGCCAGCAGTCCGCTGGACTGATTTGTTCCGCTGGCATTCTGCAGGTTGCGGTCAGCAATGGCGGAAATGGTTTCGATTCGCTCATCCATAATAGCCAAAGCGTTTTTCTGAGCCTGTACAGCAGCTACCAGCTGGTCAGAGATGGTGTTGATCTGTGTGGATACATCTGAAATGGCTTCCAGAGATCCAGCTGTATCTGCCGTCAGCTTTACTCCGGTCAGTATAATGGATTTGGTGTTATTTACCATCTCAGTGGCGCTCTTTGCTGCCTCAGTGCTTCTGGCAGCTAATTGCTTGACTTCATTTGCCACCACAGAGAATCCGGTTCCGGCCTCCCCTGCATGGACAGCCTCCACAGATGCATTGATGGATAAAATACTGGTCTGGAAGGCAATGTCTTCAATGGCCTTGGCAATCTTTGTAATCTCCTGGGCATTGGCATTTATATTGTCCATGGCGTTCGACAGGGCAGCCATCTGAGTATTGGCCTCTTTAATGCGAAGGGCAATTTCTTCTGTTTTCATCCGGGTTTGGCTGCTGTTTTCCGTCACGTGATACAGGCTTTCCTTCACATGGGACACTTCCTGAATCAGGGCTTCTGCTGACTGGTTCTGATCCAGGGAAGCCTGATGGAGCTGGCCGGACTGACCGCTTAATTCCTCTGACATATCGGTCAGACGGGAAGCAGCGTCATGGAAGCCGATAATCGTCTCGTTCAGGGACTGGAGGATGGTCAGCAGGCTGTTGCGGATCAGGGTAAAGTCTCCCTTATAATCCATATGAGGTTCAATACACAGGTTGCCGTCAGCAATCTGAGTCAATACCTGCTGAATGTCAGATATGTAGTGGTTGAAGCTTTCCACAGTCGCGTCCAGGGTTTGGGTCAGCACCTCCACTTCATCGCCGGATTGGATTGGAATTACCTCTGTGTGCAAATCACCGTCAGATAAGGCTACCATTCGGCTGGTAACACTTTTCACCGGACGGGAGATGGAGCGGGACAGCCTTAAAACCAGAAGTATGGAAATAGTCAGTACAGCAGCTGTTGCCAGTATGGCGGCCAGCAAAGCTCCGTTGATCAGATGATTGTAATCTGCCTTTGGAACCTGGATAACCAGAGACCACTGGGTACCTCGGACCGGGGAAAAGGCCACCAGCATGTTCTGGCCGTCAATGGGAAATTCATTTGCTCCGGTTTCTCCGGTGGTAACATGCTCCATGGCTTCTTTATGGCTGCCGGTAAGCTGGGCTAATGTGCTTCCTGCCAGAGCTACGGAGGAATCCGGATGTCCGATTATAATTCCTTCCCGGTTTACCATAAATGCTGCGCCGTTCCGGCCTACATTGATGCTGCCAATCACATCATTTAAGGTATCATATTTGTAAATACCCACCACATACAAAATGGTTTCTCCATTTTCCTTTATTGGCATTCCCATGGTGATGCCAAGCTTGCCCTGAAATATGGTGGAGGAGTGAGTGGTCAGATTGTTGGTTTCCTGAAGGAGGGCAAAAAAGTTACTGTCCAAACGCTCCGGGGCTCCGTCCGTTCCCTGCACAAACTGTCCGTCTAACCCATACAGGGCAATGGAGTGCAGCTCATAGATTTCCGCAGCCTCAGTAAGAACCTCCTGACGGTTCTTTTCCGTGGCAGCAGGATTAGGGCGGACCTGGCTGGTATTGCTGCCAGGAGCTGTAAGGGTAACAGTGGCTGTACTCATGCGGGGATCTCCTGCAATGGTCATCATCCGGTCAGCCAGCATGTGAATGTTGGCCTCCACGGTTTTGGCAGATTGTCTGGCCATGGGCTGTAAGCTGTCCAGCAGAATGCTGTTTGCCAGTGACTGCATGGAGTATGCCATGATGATACAGCTTACGACTACTAATACAAGAATGTTGAGGGTGGTGCTTGTGAGAATTTTTTTGTTTAGGCTCCGTCTCAGCCCTCGTCTGGATTGGGAGTCTGTCTCTTGGGGTGCCACGATTCCATCTCCTTTTCGAAATCTCTTTTCATAAAAAACGGCAAAAAAGCCATTTGGCCATAGTATAGCATAGAGTATTTACAAAAGGAAGCCTTTTTTCCACTATACCTTTGAAAGAATTTGTGGTACACTTTGAGTATCATAAAATGTAACAGTTCAGACGGGCAAGAAGATGCCCCGTTTGAACTGTTGCCACAAAACAATAAGGAGGGTTACAAAAATGGGTGAGATGTTTGCATCATTTGACGGAACACAGTTGTATCTGAACCGGGAGACAGCAGAGGGAGCCAGAGCGGCGGCAGTGATTGTCCATGGTCTGTGTGAGCATCATGGCCGGTATGATTATTTTGCAGAGCAATTCCATCAGGCTGGAATCAGCACCTACCGCTTTGACCACCGGGGCCATGGCCGCTCGGAGGGGGAACGGACCTATTATGCAGATTTTAACGAGCTTTTGGACGATACCCATGAAGTGGTGAAGATGGCAGTGAAGGAGAACCCGGACATTCCGGTATTTCTGATCGGACACAGTATGGGTGGTTTTACGGTCTCTCTGTATGGGGTCAAATATCCGGATGAGAAGCTTAGGGGAATTGTCACCAGCGGAGCCCTGACCTATGATCTGGGCGGGCTGATTACAGGGGTGCCAAAAGGCATGGATGTACATACCAAGCGGCCGAACGAGCTGGGGGCAGGAGTGTGTTCTGTGGCAGAGGTAGTGGATTGGTATGGAAAAGATCCCTATAATACGAATACCTTTACCACAGGGCTTTGCTATGCTTTATGTGACGGACTTGCCTGGTTTGAAAAACAGGCAGAAACCTTCCGGTATCCGGTTCTGATGCTTCATGGGGAGAAGGACGGGCTGGTCAGTGTGGAGGACACTTACCGGTTCTTTAAGGAGGCTGCTTCCAAGGACAAGCAGATGAAGATTTACGGAAATCTTTTCCATGAGATTTTCAATGAATACTGCAGGGATGAAGTGATTGGCGATGTGCTACGGTGGATTGGAGAGAGGATTTAATATTTGGGCAAAGCTGCCGATATATGATATAGGTTTGTTTAGCTGTTGACAAAAGAAAGGGGTAGCTATGAATTTGATGATTTACGGTGCAAAGTCCCTGGCCCTGGGAATATGTCGGGCGCTTCAGGCGCTTTATCCACAACATCCGGTGAAAGGATTTTTAGTGAGTTCCAAAGAGAAAAATCCCCTTCAGCTGGCAGGGCTTCCGGTACTGGAGCTGGAAAGCTACCACTTGAAAACAACGCATATTTTGATTGCCACTCCGGAGGATCTGCATAGTGAGATTGTAAAAAAGCTGGAGCAGAACGGTTTTTTTCAGTATACCTGTATGGATTCTAAGAGAGAAGCAGCCTTGATGGAGCAGTATTACAGGCGCAGAGGGGATTTTTTATCCATCCATGATTTTCCTGTTGGGAGGGAGAAGCCGCGTATCCAGGTGTATCTGGCAAAATTTCACAGGGACCGGGTTTTAAAGGACAATAAAAGCATACCGGATTTTGCAGTGCCGATTCAGGTGGGAGCAGATTTGACCACAGAGCGGGTGGCTGTGCTGACAGACAATACCGGGGAAAATATTTCCTCCAGGAATGTGAATTACTGTGAACTGACAGCCTTGTACTGGATTTGGAAAAACCAGTTGTGCAGGCAGGATGGGGCAGAGTATTACGGGCTGTATCAGTACCGCCGGTTTTTGGATCTGGAGGAGGAGGATATCAGGCGGATGAAGGCAAACCAGGTGGATGTGGTGCTTTCTTTTCCTACCATGCATGAGCCGGATATTCGGGAACACCATACCCGGTATGTGAAGGAGAGCGACTGGGAGGCAATGCTGCAGGCTCTTTGGGAGCTGGAGCCGGAGGCTCAAAAAGCTTATGAGGAAGTGCTTGCCCAGCCTTATTTTTATAATTACAATATGCTGGTGGCCAGACGTCAGGTATTGGCAGATTACTGTGAGTGGCTGTTTTCCCTTTTAGAGCGGGTGGAGGCTTTGAGCGAGCCAAAGGGATGGGAGCGCAGGGACCGGTACATTGGATATTTAGGGGAAAATTTAATGACCTTGTATTTTCTTGCCAACAGGAACAAATGGAAGATTGCCCATACGGGAAGACAGATGAAGATTTAATTCAGAAAGGAAGATTAACATGCAGTTTGAACTAATGGCGTCCATGATGTGCGCTAACTACGGAAATCTGGAAAAAGAGGTGAAAGATTTAGAGGAGGGCGGCATCGATTCGTTTCACATTGATATCATGGACGGCAGATATGTGCCAAACTATGCCATGTCTTTAAATGATTTGTCTTACATAGCCCGCACCACTGCAAAGCCTATGGATGTTCATTTGATGATTGAGCATCCCAACAACCGGATTGGGCTTTTTTTGCGGAATCTTCGGAAGGGCGATACCATTTATATTCACCCGGAGGCAGAATATCATCCGTCTACCACACTTCAAAGCATTATTGATGCAGGGATGGTTCCTGGCATTGCCATCAATCCGGGAACCAGTGTGGAGACTGTGATGGAGATGCTCCGCATCGTGAAAAAGGTGCTGGTTATGTCTGTGAATCCAGGCAATGCAGGGCAGATGTATCTGCCTTATGTGGGCAAGAAGATTACCCGGCTCTTATCAATAAAGGAAGATATGGATTTTGAGATTTATTGGGATGGGGCCTGTACAGCAGAGAAGATTGTGGAGTTTGCCCCCAAAGGAGTAAAAGGATTTGTCCTTGGAACTTCTCTTTTGTTTGGCAAGAAAAGACCTTATATAGAGACATTGACAGATATACGGGAGATGAGGTTTTAATGAATATAGCATTGGTTCTGGCCGGAGGAACTGGCAGTCGGGCAGGTACAGATGTGCCGAAGCAGTATGTGATGGCAGCTGGAAAGCCGGTGA
>CATLIJ010000182.1 GCA_949948825.1 uncultured Clostridiaceae bacterium | reverse complement strand
ATCTCCTGATAGACAGCCACTGCGTCCGGCTCATTGGCAAACGCCGGTGTACATAACAACATAGTCATCCCAAGAACCACTGCTAAACGTTTCATAAAAAACCTCCTTTACTTTCTGACAACGGACCGTTCCTTTAACCGGTCCTTTAACTGCTTCCGGTCAACCTTTCCATTTCGGTTATGAGGCATTTCCTCCAGATAACAAACCCGATTGGGAATCATATACTGAGGAAGCCTTTTTGACAATGCTGTCTTCAATTCCCGGCTGTCCCATTGTTCTCCGGTATAATATAATAAAATCCGTTTTTTCTCCTCGTCGTAAATACAGGCACACTCCTTCATGCCTTCCTGCACACCTGCAGCTGTCTCAATCTCTCCCAGCTCAATCCGGTATCCCAAATGTTTAATCTGAAAATCCTTTCTGGATACATACATCAGATTCTGGTCCTCCCCATAATACACCAGATCCCCGGTGCGGTAGATTCGTTCCGGAAAATCCGGATTGCATGGATTCTGCACAAACACCTCCTTTGTCTTCTCCGGGCTGCCATAATATCCCAGGGCAAGGGAAGAGCCCAGGACACAAAGCTCTCCGATTTCATCTCCCTTAACCGGTTCATCCTTTTCATTCAGCACCAGAATCTTTGTATTCTCACAGGGAACCCCGATGGGAAGTGCTTCCTCGTCCGAAAACTCACGAACAATAGGATAATATGTACAAGCCACCGTAGCTTCCGTAGGACCATATAAATTGACAAAATCCGTATGAGGCAGACGGCTTCTCCAGTAATTCAGCTGCTTACATGGCATAACCTCTCCGCAAAACGTAACCAGACGGAGACATTCCGGCACATGGCAGGCCATTCCATCCAGATTTGCCACCAGACACAAGGCTGAAGGAACCCAGGAAATCGCTGTGATATTCTTCTCCAAAAGAGCTGACATCAATCCATCCGGAGTACTGAAAAGGGATGGAGATAAAAATACTGTCTTGCATCCGCAAATCACAGGCGCATAAACATCCTGAACAGACAGATCAAAATACAGCTCCGCCTGATTCCCCAGGGCATCCCCTTTCTGCAGGCCGAATTTTCCCGTAAACCACTCCACATAATCCATGGCTGCCCTGTGAGGAATAGCAACTCCTTTGGGAACTCCTGTAGAACCGCTGGTAAACAGAATATAAAGAGGATCAGTGTCAATCCCTCTTCTTGCCCCTTTTAAAAGTTTTGCATCCTTCATCTCCTGCACCAATTCTTCATAGACAAAAACCGGCGCAACTGCCTCAAAGCTTTTTATTTTCTCCCCCAATGCCTCTGCCACCACAATGGCAGACGGCTTCAGAATATGGAATACCATACGCAGCCGCTCTTCTGGCATCTGAGTATCCACAGGACAATAACTGCATCCGCAGGCAGTAATCCCAAAAAATGCCGAGACCATGGCTGCGCTTTTTTTCATATAAACCAATACGGTTCCATGGGAAATCCCTTTTCGGAGAAAAGCAGTGCCAATCCTTTCAGCCCTTTCCCTCATTTCCCGAAACGTAACAATCTCATTCCCATCCTCATAAGCCTCACTGTCCGAATACTGCTCTGCAGACCATTCCAGATAATCCAAAATACTGGCTACCATTCCATCCTCCTACTGCTCTGCGATCATATACTCAATTGCTTCCACCTTACCGTCCTTCAGATAAAAGGTCAGCTCTGTGCCGCCCTTTACATAGCGGTAAGCCTCATATTCCATCTTATAATCCTTCCCATAAGCCTTAATCATATCCTCACGGGAAGAGCCGATCTTGATTCCCTCCTCAGTGACTGCCTGGTCTGTCAGAAGATAAATCGAAGAAACACACTGTTTTTTGTTGACCGGATAAGTGGCAATCTCAAAATCTGCATACCGGTGAACTGTATCTTTTCCCTGATAAGCACAGGAATCCTGTTCAAATACATCTCCCTCACCCAGCACAGCCAGAGCCGGAGCCACATCCTGATTCAGCTGAATCCGTGTCTCCTTCCACACAAAATCATAGGTCTCCTGCTTTTTCTCCTCCGCCGGCTTCCACCATGCCCCAAAAACAGTCTGAGGCAATGCCATTGCCAATAAAACCACTGCCAGCATACCAATCCATTTGTTTTTCCTTGCCATTTTTAACCTCTCCTTTTTTATTGATAAATTTATTCAAACAGCAATATTAAGCAATATTATTTCCTTAAACATTACCATTTAAATTCTTATTGAAACTGTTTTAAAAAACCGCAGGTTCTTAATTCCTCCTCTTGCTTTTCCTGCTGCTCATAATAAAACCCACATTTTTGTTCCCACACCCTCTGAAGCTCTTCCTCCCTCCGGTGGTCAGGAAGTCCAATCTCCTCCTGAAGCCGCCCGCCCAGATACCGGGCAAGCTTTTCCGCTCCATACAGATTTAGATGAAGCCCTCCATTGTAAGTGTCCTTGCTGAAATCCAGCCCGATTTCCTCCTGCTTTTCCAGACAATTGATATACAACAGATTGTGTTCCTTTGCATATTCTTCAATCTGAGCCTCATATTCCTCTGGCCATGCCGGATACTGGCTGGGAGATTTCATCAAGATCAAATCAATTCCCTTTTCCCTGCACAAAGCCTCCATCCGGTTCAAATATTCCCAGGAACTGTCCGGGAAATGATAGCTGGCCTGACGGCGGGCTGCGGGAAAGCCCTCTGCAGGCTTCACATCACACCGCATATAATAACCATTATGAGACACAATATCTCTTTTCCAGTAATAGGTGAAATCATCTGCTTCCAGCTCCTGCCACCGGGAATGATAACGGAGCAGGGGAAAAATATATTCCAGCATATACTCCTCCTCCATCTTTGTCTCACAGATGGCATTCCATTTGCTGGAAGACCACTTCATTCCCTCCATGGTCATCCGGTTGTAGGCTTCCCTGTCCTGGCCCTCCATCTTCATGGCAGCCACATGGAATAAAACTGCCCTTGGCGTCTCATAACGGAGAGTATCCTCCAGCAGATAATAAGACTGGGCCGGAAGCTGATTAGCACTTCCCCGGATATAGGAAGTAATCCCAAACTCCTCCCACAAAGCAACCGGAGAAATATTTTCATATACCTCACAGTCCCCTAAAATCAACAGGTCATGGGGGGTGGTTTCCTTATAGTATTCCCCGATAAAAGCCCCTTCTATCACCTGTCCCATATATTTTGGCTGCAAAAGCCGCTGAAGGCCGACTAATACAACAATCACTGTCAAAGCCAGACCGATTGTCCTGATTTTCTGTTTCATCTGATTCAAGCTCCTTTTGGTCTATCCTTTAAAATTGATTGTAAATAAAATTCTGTTTGTCATATCCCTGTCCGTAGACTCCAAGAATCAGCACGGCAAGAAACAGTCCAAACCACACCAGAAACCGGACCAGCCCGCTTTTTCGCTCCACCCATAACCGTATATCCTCTTTGGCCTGTATGGCTCCAACCAGACAAAACAAAGGCACTGACAAAAAAAGCACCGCAAAATCCGCCAGAGTAATGCCAAGCAAAGCTGCGCTTCCATCAAAAAGCCTTCCAATATCCCACACAAATGCCAAATCCCCAAACATCCGGATTGCTGTCAAAGGAGAGGCATAATACTCAAACATCTGTACCGCGCTGACCATCATCAATGTGCGAAGCGTCATAAATCGGTGATAAACCGGCGTGTTGGAAAAGGCATATGCCTTGTGAAATCTTCGGTAAAGAGGGGCTGCCTCCTGAGAAGCCAGCAAAATCACACCATTTACCATTCCCCAAATCACAAAATTCCAGGAAGCTCCATGCCAGATTCCTGTGAAAAACCAGGTAATCAGACTGGCTATGTACATAGGCAGCCTGGAAGCCGCCTTTTTTCCAAAAAACCTTTCCCCAAGCTTTCGGATGCGGCTGACAGATTTGCTGCCTGCCAAAGGATAAAACACATACTCCCGAAACCACTGCATCAGGCTCATATGCCATCTGCGCCAATACTCTGCCAGACTTTCCGCGGAAAAAGGACGATCAAAATTCTCCGGCAGCTCCACCCCAAACAGCTCTCCGCAGCCAATGGCAATATCAATGCCACCTGTAAAATCCCCATACAGCTGCAGGGTATAGGCAAGCATTCCTGCAAGCACATAAATTCCGCCCAGCTCTTCCGGATTCTGTCCTACAGCCATGACAACCGGAGCTACCCGGTCCGCCACCACCAGCTTCTTAAAAAAGCCCCACAGCATCCGTTCCATTCCCCGGCAAATTCTCTGTCCGAACCATGCATGCTCCTCAAACAGGGTTTCCTTCAGCTTGTCAAAACGGCTGACAGGCCCCTGTACCACCTGTGGAAAAAAGGATAAAAAAAGAAGCAGCCGGAAGGGATTCTTCTCAGCCTCATACTTTCCATGGTACACATCCAGAAGATATCCCAAAGCCTGAAGAGTGTAGTAGGAAATTCCCAAGGGCAGAGCCCAACTGACAAAACCAAATTCCCCCTCCCCTCCAAAAAAATGCAGCCACTGATTCACATTCCATATTGCAAAATTCGTGTACTTAACCACAGCTAAAATCCCAAGATTCACAAAAAGCCCCAGCTGCAGGACATGCTTCTGGCGTTTCTTCAGCTTTGCCCGAAACGCCTTTTTCTCCTCTCCCTTCATCCCCTGGTTTTTCATCTCTTCTTTGCCAGCCAGATGAATCCGTTCCATCCATAACGTCAAACCAAAGATTGAAACACAGGTAATCAGCAAAAAGACAATATATCTTATCCCGGAAGCCAGATAAAACAAAAGACTTCCTGCCAGCAGAACCATCCACCGAAATCTTCCTGGCAGAACATAGTATACAAGCACAAAAACTGCCAGAAAAGCAAGAAACTCATAAGATACGAAAGCCATATCAATCGTCCTCTTCCAGTTCCTTTATTAAAGCAAAAATTGCTTCAGCAGAATTAAAATTCTCCGGCACAATCCGTTCCGCTGGAATCGCCACTCCAAACTGCTCACGAATCTCAGTAATCAGCATAACCAGATCAAAAGAAGTCCAGATTCCCTCCTCAATCAATCCGGTACAGGAGGCATAATCCACATCCGGATTGATTTCCTCCATAATCTCAATTAACTCCTCCATCTTCTCTTCCTCTCCCTGCCTTTCTTCCTAATTATATACAAAGATTTTACTCCAATTTTTTTGGTTCGTCAATATATCGTTACAGTTCACGGGGCGTGGAATCTGGCATAAATTTGAGCGTCAAGCTCGCTTGTAAGCACAAATTCATGCCAGATTCCACATCAGGCGAACGCCTGATGCTTCTTGTCCGTCGAAGACGGGCAAGAAGATGCCCCCCGTGAACCGTAACCATATATCCTCACATACTATGGAGTAGGCGGGTACAGGCTATGGTCAAACACATGAGCTCCGCTATGTCCAATCTCACGATCCGTCAGCAGACAGAAATCTCCGCCCAAACGTCTGGGACAGGGATCAAAATGATACCAGCTTCCATCCACATTCACCAAATTCCAGTAATGATTATTGTCACTGGACCGAATCACCTCTATGGTCTGCATCCCAGCCCGGTTCAAAAGCTCTGCTGAAGTGGCAAAATAGGTATAACAATCCCCGTGACGTTTTCTCATGCCATCATAAGCGCCTCCCACCCAGTCTCCCACAGGAGAATAGCCGCTGTATCTTAAATTTCCCTTCACCCAATGATAAATGGCCACT
>CATLIJ010000181.1 GCA_949948825.1 uncultured Clostridiaceae bacterium | reverse complement strand
GCCAAACAGGGTCGCTCTCTGCTGTTCTCCGGACAGTCCGCCGCAGGGTACATCCAAAAAAGGCCCGTTTCCCCGGCTGCTCTCATTGTGAATGCTCTCTGCCAGCATCCGTTTCTCTGTTCCTGGTTCTCCCATCAAAACCACTGGCTGCTCTGACAAAGCATACAGTCTTGCCAGATGAACACATTCCTTCATGCACTTTGATTTTTGCAGAATATCCTCAAACCTTACCAGCGGCGGCAAGCCTTGTCCCTGCCGCTCCTCCTGTTTTATCCTGGAAGCCTTTTTCTGCACTTTATGACAGGTAAGGATTGCCCCGTCCACATGTCCCTCAAAAAGCACAGGAGCCATGACTGCAAATACCTGCCCTCTGCCCCATTCCAGAAACAAAGAACATTCCTCTCCCTTTTCCAGCACCTGCAAAAGCTCCTCCTCGTTAATCATGGGAGCCGCTTCTCTTATGGAGATTCCCTTTAATTCCTCCTGAGTCCGTCCTGTCATGTCCTCCATCAAAGGATTTGCCGCTGTAATGATTCCTTGCCCATTCACCTGAAGAATCCCATTATAAGAATAATCCAGCAGAGTCTCCATCTGAGCTGCTGTCTTTCTCTCCACACAGACTGCATAATCCATCCGCTCTGCCATGGCAAATGCCTGCCGGAGAGAATCTTCTGTCACAGAAAGAAATAAAGACGGCACTCCGGCCTCTGCTGCCTTTGTCACCGCCATCTCTCCTCCGATGATTAAATCTGCCCCCTCCTTCACCGCATTTTCCACTGCGGAAGGCAACTCCTCCCCCTGACGCACATAATAGGTCCGAAGGACAATATCATACAGCTCATCAAAATAGGACATATCACAGAACATATTGTGAAATCCCACCACGCCGATTACTGGCTTTGGCTTTTTCACGATCTGTCTGGCCCGCATTACCAAAAGAGCCATTTCCTGAGCTGTCAGAACCATCTCCACCACCGGAATATCCGTATACTGTTTGATCAAGGAAGCCTGCAGCCCCCGGGCAATGATAATGGACGCCCCATTTGCAATGGACTGTCTAGCTTCCATAACCGCTGACTCTGTGTCAATCACCCGCATTTCCTGAATCTCGTACTTTTTTTCCTGTAAAATATTGTGTGCCTGACGCAGCATTTCCTCTCTTGGCACCAAAAGCACAATTTTTCCCATAACCTGTAACCTGCCTTCTTATCTGCTCATTAACAAATCCCCATTTTCCTTCAGCCACCTTCTTCTGGACTGATAATCCGGCAGAACTGCCTCCACCAGCGCCCAAAAGCGTTTGGAATGGTTCATTTCCCTCCGGTGAGCCAGCTCATGAACCACCACATAATCCAGCACCTGCTCCGGAGCCAGAATCAGCCTCCAGTTAAAGTTTAAATTTCCTTTGGCGCTGCAGCTTCCCCAGCGGGTTTTCTGGTCCCGGACTGAAATCCGTCCATAGTCCACGCCCATCCTCTGAGCAAAATAAGCTGCTCTTTGCTGCAGCACCTCTCCTGCCAGCCTTTGATGGTGTTCATAATCCTCCCTTGTCCACTGCGGAAGATTCTCCTTTCTCTCCTCCCTTTCTTTCACCTTTTGTTCCATTTCCTGCTGTACCCGGATAATCCAGTCCTGCTTTTCCCTTACAAACCTTTCCACCCTTGCCCTTCCGCACCTCATAGGAGTGCGCACGATCACTTTTCCGTCCTGCTTCACCTCAAGGGACATGGTTTTTCTTGCGCTGCGAATCCATTCATATTCCATCTGTTTCACCTGACCTTCCGTGCAAATCCGTCGTTTGCTGTCATTATCTGTCAAATTTTACGAATATTATTTAAAAATAAATTATATTTTAACAATTCCCTACTTGCTTTCCTATTCTGATTTGTTATACTTAATTACATGACTTTAAAAGGAGGACTGCCATGGATTTAGTAAGTCAGTTTATAGAAAATTATAAAAAAAAGATTCCCTTTTATGAAGCTGCCGGCCGGTTGGCAGCTGCTCAGCTGGAATCCATTTTACAGTCTGCCGGTATCCGCGCCATGGTCACCTCCAGGGCCAAAAGTCCGGACCGCCTGAAGGCCAAGGTTACACGCCGAAATGCCAGACGCGCGGCTCCCTACAAAAATATGCGTGAAATTTATGATGATATTGCTGACTTGTGCGGTGTCCGGGTCTCTCTTTATTTCCCCGGAGACCGGAACAAAACCGGGGATGTGATTGCTGACCAGTTTGAAATCACCAGCATCCGCCACTTTCCGGAGCAGTCCAGCCCGCCTACTTATAACCGGCGTTTTTCCGGATACTGGGCCACCCATTACCGGGCCTTGCTAAAGGAAGACACCCTGACCCATGCGCAGAAGCGCTATGCTTCAGCCCGACTGGAGATTCAGGTAGCCTCCCTGCTGATGCACGCCTGGTCTGAAGTGGAGCATGACCTGATCTACAAACCCCTTCAGGGCAGCTTGTCTGAAGAAGAATTTGCTATCATTGATGAATTAAACGGTCTGGTCCTCTCTGGCGAGATTGCCCTGGAACGGCTTCAAAGCGCTGGCAACAAACGCCTTTTAAACAATAAAGCTGCCTTTGACAGCCAGTATGATCTTGCCTCCTATTTGTATAATTATTTAAGCAGCAATTTCCGCAAGGAGGATGTGGAGCTGCGCATGGGCGATGTGGAGCTCTTGTACCGCCTGATCAGCCGTCTGGAGATGAACAGTGTAAAAGCCATTGAACCAGTTATGAAATCTGTAAAATTCGAAAAAGACAAGCGGAACATCTCTCAGCAGATCATTGACCAGATTATTACTGGCAATGAGATGCACTACCAGACCTATCAGGAGCTGCGCACAGTCAACCACGAAATCGACGAAAAAGCCTCCCTTGCCATCGGAAACTTTCTGGACAGCTGGGTTCGGCTGGAGAACCTGCTGAACCTGATCGCCAGCCGCAATTCCCAAAAACAGCGGGGCGCTTTCCATATTAATTCTTTAAAACGTATGAATCTGCTGGACTCTGACTGTATTGGAGCCATTGTCTCTCTGCGAAAGCTGCGCAATATGCTCATCCACGATATTGAGATTCCGGAAACTGACATCATTCTGAAACGCACCAAAGAAGCTCAGGAGCTTCTCCGGAAACTGGAAACCCAGTTTAAATTCTGATTGCCGCCGGATATAATGCGGTCAAGACACTAAATCATCTTCTTCAGCCACCGGAAAGTCTTTTTTTCCGACAGCATTGTCATACACCAGGCAAACAACACCATGGGAACCATGATGGACAAAGTAATTCCCTTTTTTGTGGACGGCAAAGGATTCCATCCTGCCGTCCAGCCATAAATCTGAAAAAACCAGGTCTGACTCAAGTAAATCCATTCGCTCATTCCCCGCAGCCTGGGATACAGCTTCCGGTTTTTTAAAGGAAGTTCTTTGGCTGCTGCAAATAAAAAGAAAGCTGTCGGCGCTGCCGCAAAAACCAGGTTTACATTCTCACAGTGACGAACCTCCAAAAACATCAGCGCCAAACATACCGCAAAGCCGCAGGCGCTGACTCCAAGGGGAATCTGTTTTTTTGCCTTTGCAAACCATACCCCCAGGGAGACAAAAAAGAAACCGTAAAACAGGCCATTGCGCACTGTGAGAAAATACCGGAAATAGGTTAAAAGCAGTTCCATAAGCTTTTCCGGAAAACGATGATTATAATACCAGTTATCACACATGCACCCAATCGTAAACAGAATCCAGCCTGCAATAAGAAGATGTCCGGTCTTTGCTCCCTTTTGATAGCAGAACCACACCAGCAGACAGGCAGTCAGAACTGCCGGAAGATACCAGAGCTGAACTGTGGTGCTGCCAAAAAAGAAACACTGAATATAATTGAGAACCGTTTTCCCCAGATCCTTGTCCGGATTGTAATACCAGTTATGGTAATCCAAGGGCAGATAGAGAATGGACCACAGAATATACAGCTTTAAAATCCGCCCGCAATATCGAAAAACTGCCTTTTTGCTGCTCTCCGGCTGTTCCCGGTCCACCTTCTGAAACAGAAAATATCCTGCTATAATAAAAAATACCGGCACTGCCAGATTGGAAAGGCAGCCGCCAATCAGCAGCCGCCATTTGCTCTCCGGCGGATAAAAAATCTGAATCATGTGGCGGGCAGCCACCAGCAAGGCCAAAATCAATTTTACTACGTCCAATCCATTATACTGACGTTTCTCCGCCATATTTTCCTCTTTCCTGACACACCTGCTGCGTCATCTTTGTATATCTGGAAAATCGTCACTGTTCACAGGAGCATCTTCCATACATTTTGGTTCCTAATCCAAAAATGTCACAGCCTTACACGGCGTCCGGTAATTATATGGTGAAATGACAATGCCCGTGGTGGCATTGCTTGCATGAATCACCTGTCCTCCACCTATGTACAAAGCCACATGGTTTATTGTGCTTCCACTGGCATAAAACAAAAGATCTCCCGGCTGCGCTGACTCTATGGAAATCTCTCTTCCCCTGTCAGCCTGATCCCTGGAGCTGCGTCCGGTGGTAATACCAAAATTGGCAAATACCCCCTGGGTAAATCCAGAGCAATCCGCTCCGTTTGTCAGGCTGGTTCCCCCATAAACATAAGGATTCCCCAAAAACTGCTTTGCATAGGCAACCACAGCTGCCCGGGTGGCTGAGACCACAGCAGTCTGGCCCGGAGCCGGACCGGCAGCTGGCGATGGGGCGCTTTGGCTGCCTGGGCTTGTGGAAAACACAGGTGCAGAGCTTTTCTCTGAATTGTCACTTTGCTCCGGATTGGCTGCAATATAGGTCTGAGCTGGCTTTGTTCCGGTATTTGCAGATTCTGCCTGACGGGCCTGCTCCAGGGCTGCCATGGCCTCCTCTGCCTCCTTCTTTCTCTGCTTTTCCTCTGCAAGCTTCTGGCTCTCTTCCTCCAGAGAAACTGCCTGGTCAAATTCCACCTGGGTTTTGCAGTATTCTCTGGATACATAGCCAATCAAATCTGCATCCACTTCCACTTTATAAAATCCGCCCTCTTCCCCAAGAACCACATATCGGGCGCCTTTGGAAAGCAGAGTCAGCACATTGCTGTCTAAATTGGGCTGTTCCCGCAGCCGCAGGCTTTCCGCTGTAATGGAAACAAATTCTCTTCCAATGGACTGAGCCAGCTTTTCCGCTGCTTCTCCGGTAATAAAGTACTGGGCCTTGATGTACCCGGTCACTGTGCCGGAGCGAATCCGATACCAGGTTCCCCCCTGGCCTTCCACCGTCTCTTCAATCACAGCAGCACAGTTATTGTAGATCTTTCCTACAATCCGGCTGGATGTGGTAGCCTGTTCCCGGATATTGACATAGCCGCTCACCTGAGATACTGCAATGTGGGAATAATCCTCCTGGGCAGTCACAGGGACCACAGGATGAGGAGATTTCTCCACCTCCCCATAAGCAGTTATATTTCCAGCCAAAAGGATGCATAAACCACATGTTGCTGGTATTTTCCAATATTTTCTCATAGGCATTTGTCTCCTTTAGTGTTATGCCATCACTTTCTCCCACCTTTTCCCGGTCTAACAGCTGTCCCGGTCAGCCTACACTGCAGCATGAGTCAGATAGTGTTCTGCACTGACCACTGCATTGGCTCCGTCCGCCACAGCTGTCACAATCTGCCGAAGCTGTTTTGTCCGCACATCCCCGGCAGCAAAAATGCCCGGAACATCGGTCCTGCCGTCTT
>CATLIJ010000180.1 GCA_949948825.1 uncultured Clostridiaceae bacterium | reverse complement strand
ACAGCCTGCCCACAAAGCTGCCAGAAACACTCCCACAGACAAAAGTGTCCGAAAGGTATTGGATTTTCCGGTAAGGTGAAGATTTCCTGTGCGCTGAAACTCGGATTCATACACATCTGCAAAGCCGTCAATCACCTTATAGCACACCAGCAGGAAAATAATTCCTGCCTTCCACGGCGCATATCCATACAGCCACAAATACAAAGCCCCTCCAGCCAGAGCTGCCATACAGGTCAGGCACCGATGGAGAAAATAATCTCCAAACCGATATTCTCCCGCCCCGTCTGTCACCTGAAAGGGACGAATGCCGAAGTAAGCCACAAGAAACATCTGCTGCCCAAAGGTACTGTATCCAAAAGCAAAAACCCCGCCCTCTTCCTTTCCCACCATTCTCATCACCAGAAAGGAAAGAACCATACTGGCAAAGGCATAGCAGAAGCTTCCGATCATATTCCAGAGAATATTCTGTCTTTCCTTGTCCATCTCCTGCTCCTTTGAAGTTTTCCTGTGATTCCCTACGAAATCCGTTTCCGGAAATTCTGAATCAGAAAAATGGACAGCAGCATCCGCACCATGTACCCGCAGGCAATGGCTGGCTTTAAATAGCTCTCCCCACCCCACCGCTCTCCTATGACCACCGGAACCTCCGCTACTCTGGCTCCCTGCTTTAATAAATAGGAAATGGTATCCGGCTCTGGTCCGTAATTTAAGTTACAGGCAAACTCCCCAATCATTTTCCGGTTAAACATCCGCATCCCGGAGGTAGGATCTGCCACCTGCACTCCGGTCGTCATCCGTATGGCTCCTGCCAGAAGGCGGCTCCCAATCATCCGCATGGAAAAATCCTTAGGCTGATTGAGAAACCGGCTTCCAATCACAATATCATAGCCCTCTTCTATTTTCTGTTTCATGGGCAGAATATATTCCGGCCTGTGCTGGCCATCCCCGTCAAACTGCACTGCGCAGTCATACCCCTTATACCAGGCATACTTCATTCCTGCCTGAAAGCATCCCGCCAGCCCTAAGTTCACCGGAAGGTTCAAAAGAGAATAGCCCCGGCTCCTGCAGATCTGCTCTGTCCGGTCTGCAGACCCGTCATTGACCACTACATAATCCACCTCCGGACAGCCTTTTGTCAGCTCCTCCACCACTTTCTCTATATTTGCCTCTTCATTAAATGCCGGAATCACTGCCAGCACCTGGTTCTGCCGTTCCATCCTCTGTCCGTCCTTTCTTACCCTACTCCAAAACCAAATCACAAATCAAATCCACCACATCCGGTTCCAGGTCTGCATAGAGCGGCAGGGTCAGCACCTGTCTGGAAACCTGCGCTGCCACTGGAGTTTCCCTTTCGTCAAACCGCTCTCTGTAACAATCATAATGATTCACACAAGGATAAAAATATTTCCGCGCATGGATATTGTACTGGGCCAGCTGTTCAAAAATCTGGTCCCTGCTTTTCTTATACCCGTCAAACACCACTGGCATATAAGCATAATTGCTCCTCACTCTTGGATTCTCTGCACACAACCGGATGCCCGGTACACCGGACAGACGCTCCCTGTAGCGGAGAGCCAGCTTCTGCCGCTTTTCAATCTCCTGGTCCACATGGCGCAGGTTGCACAGTCCCATGGCTGCCTGAAACTCATTCATCTTTCCATTGGCTCCCACATATTCCACCCGCTCATACCCGGTTATTCCAAAATTCTTAAGCTCATACAGCCGCCCTGCCAGCTTGTCATTCCGAAATGCCACTGCTCCCCCCTCAATGCTGTGAAACACCTTGGTAGCATGGAAGCTGAACATGGACACATCTCCAAATTCCCCTGCCCCCTTCCCGTCCAGGGTTTCTCCAAAGGCATGGGCAGCATCATAGATCACCATAAGCCCATGACGGCGGGCAATCTCCCCGATCTGATCCACATCACAAAAATTTCCATACACATGAACCGGCACAATGGCACATGTTTTTTCTGTAATCCGCTTCTCCAAAAGGCCGGCATCCAACGTATAATCCGAGGAACGAATATCGCAGAATACCGGCTCCAGACCATTTCGCACAATGGCATGGGTTGTGGAGGCAAAGGTAAAAGGCGTGGTAATCACCTCCCCCTGAAGCTCCAAAGCCTGCAGCGCCAGTTCCAGAGCCATATGGCCATTGACAAAAAGCTCCAGATTGGAAACACCCATATATCGTTTCAGCTGCTCTTTAAATTCCTCATGGTATGCTCCCATATTGGTCAGCCATGCACTCTCCCACAAAGGCTTCAGCATATCCACATATTCCTCCAGAGGCGGAAGGGAGGACCTGGTTACAGCCACAGGAGTCTCCAGCCTCTTTTTGCTAAGGCGGCTCATGATTCCATGCGGTATTCCTGATACCGCTTTACCAGATATTGCTCCCTGATCTCTCCCATCGGCTCCAGCCCTTCCCCTGTAAAGCAGCGGAGATGATTTTTCACCATATCATACCCAGCCATAGCAGAAAATGCCACCCCGCCGGAAAACCTGGGATTGCATTCCAGAAAATACCACTCCCCCTCCTCCTTTTCCACAAACTCAAAATTCACGCAGCCGCAGATTCCAAGAGCTCTGGCCACAGCAGCACACTGCTCCTCCAGCGCCGGATTCCGAAATACACATACCGAGGTTCCCGCGCCCCCCTTTGTCCTTAAAAACTCCCGCCGGGGCAGACACCAGGTCTGTTCGGCAGCCGGATTCCTCACCACATCCACAGTCACCACAATTCCCGGAATCCTGGGCTGCACCAGATAATCCGGGGCGGTCTCTTCCAATTCCTGTATGACATGCCGCATCCCCTTCGCATTCTTCACTTCTTTTAACCCCTGGCTGCTCCGTCCTCCGGAAGGCTTTAAGATCAATGGATAATCCAAAAGCTCATATCCCGTATCCTCCTCCTGCTCCATAACCTGGGCCAGATTTCTTCCTGGAATCGTCCTGCACAGGTTAAGAGGCTCCAGAAAATGCGCCAGCCTTTCCTTGTTCCGGCACACCTTTATGGTCTCATGACCAGACATACACAAGACCACCCCCAGGTTCTCTGCCCTCTGCCGCCATTCCTGAAGGGCATCCACCTCCACATCGGTCAGAGGAATCACAAAATCCACCTTCTCCTCTTTACAGACCTTTTCCAGAAAATCACAGAAAGCCCTTCGGTCGGTTGCCAGAGGCGCCTGAAAAAACTGCTCCACCTCCCCGGAAGCCACAATCCACCGGGCCGGATAGATGTCACAGCCCAAAACCCGAAAGCCTTCTTTCTTACACCGGTCAATTACTGCTGCTGCCGAAAAGGAGCCAATGGCTGTAACCAGTATTGTTTTTCTCATTCTGTCCGTTCCTTTCTCATAATCAGTCTGGCCAGATACCAGAAGCTATCCATCTGAAACAGCCACGCCAGCCCTGCATAAAGAACAGCGCCGCTGCTGATTTGCACAGCCAGCCTTCCCAGGGGAAACATCCCCTCAAACAATCTTCCCACTGCCAGCACCACCATACACATAAGGAAGGAAAGCCCTGCTGACGGCATCACATCCATCCACTGCTGGCCAATCCGGTATCCCAAAAGCTTCCGGTTGGGAGCTGCATTTACAAATGTACACAAAAAGTCCTGCAAAGCCTTGATCATCACCATGCCATATACGGAAAAGCACATTCCCACCCCTAAGGCTGCCACGCTCATGCCCTTTTTCACCAGCTCCAGACGAAGGAATATATCGCTTCGCCCCATGGCATTAATGGCCTGAAGGTTTGTGATGTGAATCGGCCAGAAGCAATAGGAAATGCACATGATCCGCAAAAATGGTACGCAAATCAGCCATTTCTCCCCCAAAAGCACCTCTACCATGGTGTCTGCCACTGCAAACATCCCCAACAGCATAGGCAGTGTGACAAACGAGCTTAAGCGGATTGCCTGCCGCATCATCTGCCGCACCCGGACCACATCCTCCTGTCTGGAGGAAAAGGCAGGAAGCAGCACTGCCTGAATGGCCATGCCCAAATCTGTGGCAATTAATTTGGGAAACTGCTCTCCCCGGTTGTAGCTTCCCAAAAGCTCTTCATTATAAATCTTTCCAATAAAAAGTCCATACAGGTTGTTAAATACAGTATCCAGCAAAGACGCACACAAAAGTTTCCATCCAAAGCCAAACATCTCCCGAATCCGGCCCATGGAATATATCCAGGCTGGTCTCCACGGCACAGTCAAAAAAAGCGCTGTCATCAGAGAAACATAATACACCACCTGCTGCCCTGCCATGGCCCACACGCCATAGCCGCGGTACGCCATCCAGATACTCACTGCCCCTGAAATGAGGGAAGCAGCCAGAGTGGAGAGAAACAGGCCGCGAAACTCCATCCTCCGGGAAACATATGCAGTCTGAACTGAAATGACAGCTCCCGGAAATAACACCACTGCCAAAACCCGCACAATTGCTCTTAAGTCTTCAATCTCATAGTAGGAGGCAATGGCTGGCGCTGCCAGATACAAAATCCCATACATTCCGGCTGCCAGCAAAATTTCAAAATAACAGACCGATGAGAAGTCCTTCTCATCCGCCTGTTTTTTCTGGACCAAAGCTGTGCCAAAGCCGCTCTGTACAAATACATTGGCAATGGTAATAAAAATCATAATAATCCCAACCACGCCATACTCTGCCGGCGTCAGCATCCGGGCCAGGAGAATGGCAATCACAAACTGGATTCCCTGTGCTCCCCCATTCTCCAAAAGCTTCCAGAACACCCCCCTGGCCACCTTCTGCTTCATCTCTGTCTCTGTCACAATACACTCCTTAACTGCCCCGGTGATAAAGCTTTAACGCCCACTCATACAGCCCTGGCGCCAAAGTCTCAAACCGGATAAAAAACCGGGTGCGGGTGCTCAGCTCCCGGTAAAACCTCCGGTTTTTCCTGGCCAGCACTTCCTGATATTTTTTCAGGTTCACCCTTGTAAGAAAGTAAACCCGCGCTGCTGCCTGCCGCGCCGCTTCATGGAAACGGCCCCTTGTCTCCTGGTCAAATCTCCGGTACATGTCTCTCATTTCCCTGTAATACTGTTCCTGCTTTTTTTCATAATCCCCCTGTTTCATCAGAGTGGTCCAGGAGGATGCTCCTCCCAGGCGGTACACGCACATGGGCTGGTCCATATAATATGCCCACCCCCGCGTTGCTGCCATAAGCTGAAGCGGCACATCTGCCAAAGGCGCCTTCACGTAAAAATCCGGCAAAGCCTTCACCATGTCTGTCCGAAACATAAGAGAAGCCGTAGGATACCCGGAGGTTTTATTGATGATCTCCTCTGGCAGCACTTTCCGGTTTTTCTTATAGGGACGCATGCTCTGTTCCGTAAAGGCCCGTCCCAAAACCTCAATCCGGGCGCTGTGGAATACCAGGGAACACCCTGGATGAGCTTCCAGAAAATCGACCTGCTTCTGAAGCTTGTACGGATCTGTCCAGTAATCATCCCCCTCGCACATCGCGATATACCGTCCTCTGGCCCTGGGAAAATTATAAGTGCCGCTTACATTGGTAAGTCCCCTGGCATACTGGTTCTCTGTCTGTAAAATCGGTTTGATCAAATCCGGGTACAAAAGAGCATATTCCCGGATCTTGTCTGCCGTCTGGTCTGTGGAGGCATCATCATGAATCAGAACCTCATAGAGAAAAGAAGTTTTCTGACTGACAAACCCCTTCAGAGCCTGCTCTACATAAGCTTCCTGGTTGTAGGTAAGGCAGCATATGCTGACCA
>CATLIJ010000179.1 GCA_949948825.1 uncultured Clostridiaceae bacterium | reverse complement strand
TCCTGTTCTCCCGTTTAGGGATAGAGAAACGCCGTTTGTGCGTCTGATATGTAGTTTTTGACTGCGGGAAACAGCTTGTCCTATCATAATTTAGTTGCAAGTTGTTCTTTCGCAATCGTAGCGTCTGCTGCCAAATCCTCAAACAGATCCGTAATCGGATCGCCCTTGGACTGGAACTCGCAGGCATTAAAAGGAACGCCGCCTGCTGCCTGGGGCCAGATGCCCGTAGTGTGATCAATATAGTAGGGACCAAAGCCAGATTGTTCGATCTCCTCTGGCGTCAGGTTGCGGGTCAGCTGATGGACAATGGCAGCAATGATCTCCCAGTGGCCCAGTTCTTCTGTACCGATATCAGTCATAATAGCCTTCCCTTTTTCGTAAGGCATGGCATAGCGCTGCGACAGGTACCGCATGGCTGCTGCGCTTTCGCCGTCAGGGCCACCGTACTGGCTGATAATATACTGGGCCAGTTTTGGATTGGTCTGTGAAATTTTTACCGGATATTGCAGACGTTTTTCATATCTCCACATATTACATGCCTCCTTCCCATGGCCATGGATTGGCAGTCCAGGTCCAGCTGCCAGCGTTTACCTGGTTAATCAGCAGGGGGCCATATACCTTTTCATATGCAGCAACAGCCTCCTGGTTAGCCTTTTTGGCATATTGATAGTAGGCCATAGCCTGTGTATCCATTGGATGGGTGTCCAGATAGAGGGTGATTTCGTCCAGGGCGAAACCGGTTTCATATACTTTTTGCAGCAATTGATTTTCACACATGATTAGCGGCACCTCCCCATTAAAAATGGCAGATCCAGATCCGGGAACAGGGTTCCCCTTACAAAGCCTTGTTCCATAGGATAGGTCTGGCCCCATGTCTGCCAGGGGACATATCCCATGCCAATGGGCATTCGGCTAAGATCTGTATCTGGTACAATGGGATTGCCGGAACCGCATCCGCAGGAGCTTACAGAAGCGGACGCTGTCTGATTATGAGTATGAGTATGGGCAGAGGCTGGCTGCATGGCCTGAGAAAAGGCTGGCTGTCCGGACATGGAATTTCCGGAATTTACTGGAATCTGGTGAGATGCAGAACCAACATTGGAAGGAATCTGCTGAGACGCAGAACCGACGTTGGAAGGAATCTGCTGAGACGCAGAACCAGTGTTAGCAGGAATCTGCAGGGACGCAGATCCAGAACCAGCCGGAACTGGCTGGGGTGTATTGTCCTGACAGGCAACATGCAGATGGATCGAAGGCGGCGCTGGATTACAGGCAGGCTGCTGGGGCGGCATACAAGGTGAGGGCGGCAGAGGCATGGCATTGCATCGACTGCAGCCGCAATCCGTGTTCATGCAGGGGGGAGCGGGAATCTGTGGTCTGCATGGGCAGCCGCACCGCTGATTGTTGTTTGGATTCATAAAGAATAGGGCTCCTTTCCATAATCGAAAGTTTCTAATGATATAAATATGAAGGGGGAGAGAAAAAGGTTCAATAACAGAAGAGAAATGGAAAAGCAGGGAGGCTGTCACACTTGTCTGGCCTGCCACATAAGATACATTACAAAACAAAATAAAAGGAGTTTTCAAATATGTGTGGATGTAATTGCAATAGATGGGGAATCGGTGTTGGGTGTGGCAGAAACTGCCGGTGCAGCTGCCGTTGTGTTTGTACCTGCAACAATAATTGTAATGATAACTGCAACTGCAACAATACCGGAGTAGGCGGAGCAGGAACCAATAATGGAAATTGCTGCTGCAATAACAACTGTGGAACCTGCTGCAACAACAGCTGCAATAATAATTGCAACAACAGCTGTGGAACCTGCTGCAATAACAACTGCAACAATAATTGCAACAATAACTGCGGAACCTGCTGCAATACCTGCTGCAACAACAGCTGCAATAATGACTGTGGCAATAACTGCACAGGAGCTGGCTGCGGATGTGGATGCAGCCGCCGGGGTTATCGGGCCGGATTCCGTGATGGATACAATCAGGGTTATAACAACGGATATCAGGATGGCTGCAATGCCTGCAGCAACGCGGGCATTATGCCGCTTGCAGCCGGTGCAGCTGTCAATGATGGCTGTGGCTGCAACGATACCTGCAATTCCTGTGATTGATTCAGCCATAGGACAGCTCTGTCAGATATGTAAATTTTTGTGCCGTCAGCATTTTGCTGGCGGTACATTTTTTAGTAGCAATTTCCCCGCCCCGTGAACTATAATGAATAGTCATGGAAATTATGAAGAAAATAAAAGATAGTATGGATGGAAAAAGAAATTTGTGATATACTGGGGGTTATTCACAGAAATGTGCCACATGTGGGCGCTGGAAGGTTTAGACAGAAAGAGAGGATTCATATGAAAAATCAATTATCAGAAGAAATCCGGAATCCGGAGCTGATTGAAGCTATGGCTGCGGTAAACCGGCATAATACGGAAAAAACACGGGGACATATGGCGGCAGTGCTGATGAATTCCCGTCTGCTGTCTCCGATTCAGAAGCAGACCGTACTGACAGAGAAGGAAGGGCCTTCTACCCGGATCAAATTTGAAGATATTGAGAATGTGCAGGGGGACAAGTATTACCTTGCTTTTACAGACATGGATGAATATGCCAAGTGGAATAAGAACGGGAAACACGATCATGCCCTGATTATGACCATGGAGGATTTTGGAAATATTCTGATTCGCAATGTAAATGATCTGAAGGGATTTGTGATCAACCCTTATGGGGAGAATATCAGCATTACCAAGGACCTTCTGCTTTCCTTGCTGAAGCAGAGAGAGGCGAAGCAGAATGCGTCCAGAGGAAATTAATGCTTCAGAGGAAATTAAAGCTTTAGAAGAAATGAAAGCTTCAGAGGAAATAAAAGCTCCGGAGAAAATAAAAGTTCCAGGGAAAGGGAAAACTTCAGGGAAAAGGAAAGCTCCAAAAATAATCGGAGTGACCGGAGGAGTGGGTGCGGGAAAAAGCCGGATTTTGAATATTCTCAAGGAAAGGCATCATGCCCAGGTTCTTCTAGCAGACCAGGTGGCCGCAGAGCTGGAGGAACCAGGGCAGGAGGGCCTGCTTTTGCTGGTCCGACGGTTTGGGGACGGGATTTTGGGAAAGGATGGCAGGCTGGACCGGCCTGCATTTGCAGAGCGGATCTTTCAAGATCCGAAGGCTCTTTCAGAAGTCAATGCCATTCTTCACCCTTTAACCTGGAGGGTGATTCAGGAGCGGATTGCTAAGCTTTCCAAAAGTCCTGATGTTGACTGGATTGTGGTGGAGGCTGCCTTGTTTCAGGAGGAAAGCAAAAAGATCTGTGATGCTCTTTGGTTTGTGGATGCCACCCAGGAGAACCGAATCCGGCGGCTGATGGAGAACCGGGGGTACAGCCGGGAAAAGTGTCTGAATATTATGCAAAATCAGCCGTGTCGGGAGGAATTTCTGGCTTTGGCAGATGAGGTGATTGACAATAACGGGACAGTGAAAGAGGCCGAAGAGCAGGTTGCACGGCTTTTGGAAAAAGTTATGTGAAAAGAATCAGTGGGAGAATATCCATGCGATTTGTGAGTATTGCAAGCGGCAGCAGCGGAAACTGCATTTACATAGGATCTGAGAACACACATATTCTGGTGGATGCAGGAATCAGCAGCAAGCGGATTGAAGAGGGACTGAATGAGATCGGGGTAAAGGGAAGCGAGATTAATGGAATTGTGATTACCCATGAACATTCGGATCATGTCCGGGGGCTGGGAATACTGGCCAGAAAATATGAGATTCCGGTGTATGGCACAAAAGAAACCTTAGAAGAGATTCAGGGAAAAAAATGTCTTGGAGAATATGATCAGGAGCTGCTTTCCGGGGTTTGTCCGGATGTGGAATTTGCTGTGGGAGATCTGAATATCCTGCCTTTTTCCATTGACCATGATGCGGCGAATCCCGTAGCTTACCGAATCCGGCACGGGAGAAAACATGTGGCAGTGGCAACGGATATAGGCCATTATGACCAGAGCATTATTGACCATTTACAGGGGCTGGAGGCATTGTTAATTGAATCCAACCATGATGTGAATATGCTGCAGGCAGGACCTTATCCCTATTATCTGAAAAAGAGAATTTTGGGAGATCACGGTCACTTATCTAATGAAAATGCAGGAAGGCTGTTAAATTATCTGCTCCATGACCGTTTAAAACACATTTTTCTGGGGCATTTAAGCAAGGAGAACAATTATGAGGCTTTGGCTTATGAGACCGTAAAGCTGGAGATTGATCAGGGGGATACGCCTTACCATGCCTCGGATTTTTCCATTACAGTTGCCAGAAGAAATGAGATGTCTCAGATTGTATATATATGAAGCTTTCAGGGGACAGTGAAAAGAAAGGAGAGGCCAGGAGATGGACAAGGTTATTATTACGGTGGTGGGAAAAGATACAGTGGGAATTATTGCGAAAGTGTGTACTTATCTTTCGGAAAATAATGTGAATGTGCTGGATATTTCTCAGACCATTGTGCAGGAATTTTTTAATATGATGATGATTGCAGATATCAGTCAGGCGACGGTTTCTTTTGAAGAAATTTATACCCGGCTGGAAAAACTGGGAGAGGAAATCGGAGTGAAGATCCACTGCCAGAGGGAGGAAATTTTCACGAAAATGCATCGGATTTAAAAAATATTTCCTGTGACAGAGAGGTGGAAAACAGAATGTTAAACCTGTTTGAAGTAATCGAGACGAATAATATGATTGAGCATGAGCGGCTGGATGTGCGGACCATTACCATGGGAATCAGTCTGCTGGATTGCTGTGACAGTGACTTAAATAAGCTTAATGAAAAGATTTATAACAAGATTACTAAATATGCCAGCCAGCTGGTGGCAACCGGGGAGGCCATTGCCAGAGATTTTGGCGTACCCATTGTAAATAAGAGAATCTCTGTGACTCCCATTGGCTTAATCGGCGGGTGTGCCTGCAAAAGTCCGGAGGATTTTGTGAGTATTGCAAAAACCCTGGACCGGGCAGCCCATCAGGTGGGAGTGAATTTTATTGGAGGATATTCAGCTCTGGTGTCCAAGGGAATGACGCCAGCAGACGAAAATCTGATTCGCTCCATACCAGATGCTCTGGCATGTACAGAGCGGGTGTGCAGCTCAGTCAATGTGGCCTCCACCCGTACCGGACTGAACATGGATGCTGTGCGTTTGATGGGAGAGGTGGTTCTTGCCACTGCCAGGGCTACTAAGGACCAGGATTCTCTTGGATGCGCCAAGCTGGTGGTGTTCTGCAATGCACCGGACGACAATCCATTTATGGCAGGGGCTTTTCATGGGGTCACAGAGGAGGATGCTATTATCAATGTGGGTGTCTCTGGCCCTGGGGTGGTGAAGGTGGCTTTGGAAAAGGCAAGAGGAGAGAACTTTGAGGTTCTGTGCGAGACCATCAAAAAGACTGCTTTTAAGATTACCAGAGTAGGGCAGTTGGTGGCTCAGGAAGCTTCCAGACGTCTTGGGGTTCCTTTTGGGATTATTGATTTGTCTCTGGCGCCTACTCCCGCTGTGGGGGACAGTGTGGCAGAGATTCTGGAGGAGATTGGCCTGGAATGTGTGGGTGCTCCGGGAACCACAGCAGCCCTTGCCATGCTCAATGACCAGGTGAAAAAGGGCGGCGTGATGGCATCCTCCTATGTGGGCGGTTTGAGCGGCGCTTTTATTCCGGTCAGTGAGGACCAGGGAATGATTGACGCAGTGACAAAAGGAGCATTGACCATAGAAAAGC
>CATLIJ010000178.1 GCA_949948825.1 uncultured Clostridiaceae bacterium | reverse complement strand
CCATGGTCCTGATTGGCGGCTATATTATGCTGTTCTCCATTTTAGCCACATGGATTCAGGCTCTTCCCATGCTTTCCCCAATCCTGCGGGCAGTCCTCACTGGTATGGCAGAAATCACCACTGGCATCCATAGCCTCTGTACCTCCCTTTCCCCTGAAAACGCCCTGCTTCCGGTCATCGCTGCCACTGCCTTTGGCGGGCTGTCCGGCATCTTTCAGACCCGAAGCGTCATCCGGGACTCCGGCCTTTCCATATGCCCCTACATTGGCTGGAAAATCGCCCATGCCTGTCTGTCCTGCCTTACTGGAGCGCTCCTTCTGTCTCTTCCGTAGCAGCCATCCCGCCTGACAGCTCCCCCCGGTTGGCTGTGACAATATCATAGGTGGTCTGCATGGAGGTAAGATACTCCTGAAACCTGCCCTGAGCCCCCTCCATGGAATGGGCAATAATGGTCTGAAGGCTCTTTAGCATCTCATCCGTGTAGCTGATGGAGCCCTGCCGGATGCTGTCTGCATCTGCTACTGCATTGTCAATAATCATCTGCGCCTGCTGCTGGGCTTCCTCCACAATCTCATTGGCCCTGGCATATGCCTGCTGCATAATCTCATGCTCATTGACCAGTTCATTGGTCTGCTCAGTAGCCTGGGCCAGAATCGTATCTGCCTGAACCTTTGCTTCTGAAATAATGGCATCCTGATTGCTGATAATCTTCTGATATTTTTTAATCTCATCCGGAATCCGCAGCCGGAGCTCCACCAAAAGTTCTTCTAATTCCTCCTTGTTTACCTGTATTTTCGTATTGGACAGCGGTGAGAACTTACAGCTGTCAATATATTCTTCAATCTCACTGATCAATTGTTCTATTCTGCTCATGCTTCCCTCTCCTTCACTTCTATGAAAGCTCCATCGCCGAAGGGAAATCTATTGATTCTTCAATTTCTTCACTTTCTCCTCTACCCGCTTTGCCACCTCCGGGTGAAGAAACGCTTCCAGCCTGCCGTCAAAGAATGCAATCTCCTTTACGGTTGTGGAGCTTAAATAAGAATATCTCAAATTTGTCGTCAAAAAAATCGTATCTATATCTGGCGCCATAACCCGGTTGGTCTGGGCCATCTGAAGTTCATATTCGAAATCTGTAATGGCTCGAAGCCCGCGGACAATCACATCTGCATGGCACTCGTGGACAAAATCAACCAGAAGTCCGTGAAAAAAACGCACCTCCACATTGTCCAGATGGGATGTGATTTCCTCTAACATCTTAACACGTTCCTCCACAGAAAACAACGGCGTTTTGGAATTATTATGCAAAACTCCGATAATTACATGATCCATCATCCGGGCTGTCCGCTCTATAATATCCATATGTCCTAATGTAACCGGGTCAAAGCTTCCCGGATAAACCGCTGTCGCCATAATTTCCTCCATTATCTGTACACATTTTCCGGTAAAAAGCCGCCGGAAAATGCACTTAATCCGATTGTCCCTTCCGATGAAGGAAAATGTGTTTGTTTGTCTTATAAAGCTTCTCTTTTACCAGGACAAATCCCATCTCCTCCAAATAAGAAAAAGTTTCTTCCAGCCGTGCCTCCACAATCACTGTACATTCCTGACCCATGAGCTCTGATGTCTTCAGACAGGCAAGCATCTCTGCTTCCAGATGACATCCGTAAGGCGGGTCCATAAATATATAATCAAACCGGTATTTTCCTTCCAGACGATTCAGGGCAGTCCGGGCGTCGCAGCACATAACCACAGCCTTTTCCTCCAGCCTTGCAGCCTTAAGATTTTCCCGGATGCAGGCTGCTGCCTCCCGATTCTGCTCCACAAAAACACACCGGGCCGCTCCGCGGCTCAATGCCTCGATTCCGATTCCGCCGCTGCCAGCAAACAAATCCAAAAAACAGCAGTCTGCCAAATCATACTGCAGCATATTGAAAAGGGTTTCTTTGATCCGATCTGTAGTAGGTCTGGTATCTAACCCTTCTACGGTTTTTAGTAAAGTACGTCTTGCACTTCCGGCAATCACACGCATAGTTCAATCATTCTCCTTATTTGTTCCATTTTCCATTATAATATCAAATTTTCCGATATACAAGCACTTCTTCCTGAAATTTCAAATTTTCTGTCAGAATGGTCATTGAATTATGTGCCGAATAATGGTAAAATATTTTTGTATTTCATCACAACACCTTGCAGGACCAAAGACGTGCAGAGAAAAGGGGGATAAAATATGATCAGTTATTCTTACAGCAAGGAAATGAACCGGGATAATTTTACATTGTGTGAATTTGACCTGGAACGAATCAAAAAAATGTTTACCAAAATATTCGAGTCCTACAATCCAAAGGTGAAAAGCGAGGTTTTCGATTCGTTCTGTGAGGATTTCTATGATCTTGCCAAAGATCTTCAGGTATCCAATGAACGAATCTGGCGGATGATTATGACTGATATGCTTTTTAACTATGATGAGAGAGGCTATCTGGAGTCCGCATCCACGGATAAATCAATCAAAAGAAAACAATTTGCGATCATTGCAAATGTTGTGACGGGCAAACTGAGAACCAAAAAATGACACGGCTGTTCCCGTGAATGAAATCAAAACATAACATGAGGACTCCTCATACAACCGCGGCAACGGAACATAAACCCGAGGGTTTCCTCATGCAGCCAAGGAAGAACCAGAAGGAGGAAATATAATTTATGGGATGGAATAAAGAGGTATTCGGCACCCTGGAGAATGGCGCGCAGGCACAAAAGTACACCTTGACCAACAGGAACGGACTTTCTGCTGCCTTTACGGATTTGGGCGGCATCTGGCTTTCCATGATGGCGCCGGATAAAGACGGAAAGCTGGGAGATGTTGTGCTTGGCAGGGCTTCGGTTCAGGATTGTCTGACCCTGTCCGGACATTTGGGAGAAATCGTAGGCCGCAATGCCAACCGGATCGGCCATGCCACCTTTACCTTAAACGGCGTTACCTATGCCCTTGGAATCAATTCCAGCAACCGGGACAATCTCCACAGCGGTCCGGACTATTACCGCTCCCGCCTGTGGGATACAAAAGTGGAGGATACTGACAATGGAACGAAAATCACCTTCTCTCTTTTCAGCCCCGACGGGGACCAGGGCTATCCGGGCAATGCCAGCATTGACGTGAGCTACACCCTGACTGAGGACAATGAAGTGCGTCTGGATTACCACATGACTTCTGATGCGGATACTGTGGCCAATTTCACCAATCATGCTTATTTTAACCTGGCTGGCCACCAGTCCGGAAGTGTGGAGAATCAGAAGATGTGGATTGATGCAGACCATTTTACAGTGACAGACAAGGAACTGATTCCCACCGGGGAAATGGTTTCCGTAAAAGGAACCCCTATGGATTTCACACAGATGAAGCCAATCGGACAGGATATAAACGCTGACTATGAACCACTGATTTTTGGTAAGGGCTATGACCATAACTGGGTTCTGAACCACCCTGCCGGAGAATTGGCTCTGTCCGTGAAAGCTGTGGATGAGGCCAGCGGACGTATGATGGAGGTTTACACCGATTTGCCGGGAGTTCAGCTCTACACAGGCAATGCGCTGGACGGCGCGGGAAAGAATGGTGTGGAATATGGCTTCCGCCATGGCTTCTGTCTTGAGACCCAGCATCATCCGGATGCCATCAACAAGCCCCGGTTTCCATCTCCTGTGTTAAAGGCCGGCGAGGAATATAAGACTACCACCATTTACCGGTTTTTGGTGGTATAGGATGGGGACGCATTAATACAGTCAGGAACATTTTAGCTGAGTACGTTTTTTTACTGCTTTGCTGGTAAAGAAAACAGAATGGATTTATTAAAACTATGCGAAGGAAATATGAAATCCTGCATATATGAATGGAATGAAAAGATTGTAAAAAGGATTGGGTTCTTTTTTTCTAATTTCTGACAAATAACGAAAAAGCTTCTAGTGTATTATTTTTTGAGAGACATATACTATGAGCGTAACAAAAAACAAACATGTCATGGGGCAGAACCTTTCCTTGAAAGCCTGCCTTGTGGCAGGCAAACAGAAAAGGAGGACCTTAATCATGGCAAACAGATCTTCAAACAGAGCTGAAGTACCCGAGGCAAAAGAGGCACTGGACCGTTTCAAAATGGAAGTTGCACAGGAGCTGGGTGTTCCGTTATCCAACGGCTATAATGGCAACCTGACTTCTGCCCAGAATGGTTCTGTAGGCGGTTATATGGTTAAGAAAATGATCGAGGCACAGGAAAAGCAGATGGCTGGTAAGTAAACCTCCATGCGCCCAACAGGGAACGCGCCAACCTTAAACAGGTAAACAAATTAAAAAGGTTCCCTGACGAAGAGTTCTTCGTCAGGGGACTTTTGTTCTTATCTGTCTCGTTGATTATACGCAACATAATAAATGACCATTCATTTTCTTTTTCAATTGGTCATAGGATAAACTATTGAGTATCTTTTCGGTGCTATCCTTTACCTCAAAAATATATGAATAAAGTTCTTTCATATTAAGTTGTTTTGAAAAATCTGCAATCTGCTCTTTTACAAGTTCATTTCCTGTTGTAATTATAGGCGAATTAATACGTTCCTGATAATTACCCGAAAAAAAACTTGCTCGTTGTTACTTATCAATGTGTGTACAACTATATCTTCGATACGGAAAATATGCCAAATGGAATAGGCAATCGTTTTACAATGATAGCCGTCTGCGTTTATAAATGGAATTGCATTAAAATCTTCTCTGCTTAATTCTTCATTAAATGATGATAAAATTTTCATTAACTGATTTCGCAAATCAAATAATGTGTCAATACCTGCTTCATAGGTATCTTTCTTTTTGATCTGCGTTTGCATTGTCTTATTTAGTTCAGACCATAATTTATTCATAATCAATTTTCCTCCAACAATCCTGATTTTATGCTCCGTAACCTCTCGATAAATAGGAAGTTGCAGTCTTATTAAAGTCTATTTTCACCGGGGGTATACTTCTTAATAAGCACCTTTTCGCCGGGAAGTGTTTGAAATAATTCCTGCATGACTCTGCCGCCAAACTCTTGAATAGGATCGTCTTCAGATAATTTTGGGGGATAATCACTCATAATTGTAACATACAAATTCCAGATAATTTCCTCATCTGAAAACTTAATACGCCCATTCTTCTCCCGATTAGGGTACAACTCTAAAAAGAGATTGCTGACCCTATGTCTAAACCGATAGATATGGTCATACTCTGGCGGCTCCGCATCTGGTGTTGAACGTCCAAATGGACCAGTTGATTTTATCATATTCAGTCCTTTCGGAATGCGGGAATCGTGAATTTCTTTGGCGATTTTGCTGTTTGCCTTTTTGAAAATTTTAATGATATCCTGTTCCGGTAAATCACCTGTTTTTAATCCATATTCATACATACCAGGTTCAAACATTTTTCATCCTCCTATAAATTCCGATTTGTATATAGCTATACCATAGTTTGTATAATTCCGAAAGAAGAATATTTATTTTTACATATCATAGCAATAATATTCAGAAAATAACTATAGTTTTCTAAGCATTTGTTTCTTCCCAACTCCTTCCTGAATGATTCAGAAAAATTACTGAATCGTTCAGGAATGGGTTGGGAATTTTCTCCAAAAATCTGTTTCTCGGTATTGGGAGTGATTTTTTCTCGTTGTTTTTCCATGGTTTTCCGGCTAATGCCAGAGAAAACATGGTCTGCTTATCATAAACAACAGTTGCAATTATAGGGGGGATTATG
>CATLIJ010000177.1 GCA_949948825.1 uncultured Clostridiaceae bacterium | reverse complement strand
GAAATAATCTGTTCAGCCGGACCATGGTGCGGGTGGCAAGCAGTGCGGAGGGCCGTATGAGCGGATGCCCTTATGCGGTAATGAGCAGCGCGGGAAGTGGAAATCATGGTCTTACTGCTATTTTGCCGGTGGTGGAAATGGCAGAATATGTCCATGCCTCTAGGGAGCAGCTGGTAAAGGCACTGGCATTTTCCCACACCCTTAATGTTTACATAAAGACATTCACTGGCAAGCTTTCCGCTACCTGCGGCTGCGGCGTGTCAGCAGCTACAGCCGCTTCCGCAGCCATGGTATGGCTTTTGGGAGGAAGTGATACGCAGATTGGGAATGCAATTATTAATATGAGCGGAAATCTTACTGGAATGGTCTGCGATGGAGGAAAGATCGGATGCGCTCTAAAATTGGCCACTGCTGCAAACGCAGCCCTGATGAGCGCTTATCTTGCCGTTTCGGATGTGGTGCTTCAGGGAACAGATGGCATCTGCGGATTTACTCCGGAGGAGGCCATTCACAATATGGGAAAGATCAGCAATCCGGGAATGGTGGAGACAGACCATACGATTTTGAATATTATGATGGAAAAGGATAGTTAGAGGGGGAAGATTGGAACTGTGGGGTGGTTATTGCGGCAGTTCTGATGCAATGCAGCAGTAAATGTTCATTGCAGCAGTTCCGGTTTGCTGGAACCGTTCAAATGGAACCGTTCAGACGGGAGCATTTTCTTGCCCGTCTTCGACGGACAAAAGCCGGGGCGTTCGCCCCATGTGGAAACTGACATGAATTTTGGTCTGCAAGTGAGTTTAACATCCAAAATTCATGTCAGTTTCCCTGCCGTCTGAATTGTTGCATTCAAATAACGTCATCTGTCCGTCTCTGCAGGATTTTGCCAGCCGTTCCCTCACCATATCGTCAGAGCCTACAGTTCCAATAAGCAGCGGTGCCTTTGGATCGTGATTCTGTGCATTTTTCATAACAGTTTTGCGGCTGTAATTGGCATAACAGTACAGACACCCGTTTTTACACGTATGATAGGCGCCGATATCCATGCTTGTGACGCAGCCGCATTCTCTTCGCTGATTGGCATCCTTTTCCAGGGAAAGCTTATATCCTCCGATACGTTCAAAAAGGTTAGAATCCACACAATGGGCATGCCGGATTCCCAATTGCTCCAGGCTCTCTGGTTCTGCACAGGTATCCATATAAATTCCATATTCACTGACAATTTCTGAAAATCTTCCCATGATTTCCAGCCTTTGTTCTTTGGTTTCCTTCTGAATTTTTAATGACTGAATATTACGGGCTGTGTGTCTGTAAAAATCCAGAAAGCTTACTGTACATTTTTCCGTGTAATTTCCCAGCTTTGCAGCCAACACACGGAAATATTTACAATGATATTCCATGGTATAGGTCTCATTGAAAAAGATGGGATCATACCGCCAGATCACCCTCTCTTTTCCAATCTGTTTGGAAAGTTTTTGAAATGCAGGGATAATGACCTGATTTTTTGAAGGAATGTCAGGCTCCACATCTCTTCCATAAGAAGTCAGGGTAAATTGAAAATAATAAGGATATTTCTCCAACTCTGAAATCCTGTCAAGCATTGGAACCGGATTCTTTGTCCAGAATACAATTCCGTCCACAACATCCGGAGACAGGCTGATTTTCCCAATCTGGTGTACATTAAAAGGGTTTCTTACCAGAACATATCCCTCCTGAAGCCGGTGAAAGAACCATTTTGAATAATGGGATGGAATATCGGTTCTTCTGCTTACGCTTAAGATCATTTTTTTACCTCGTTTTGTGGATGATGCAGCTTGGACAGACAGGTGTGCTCTTGAGTATAACATATCATAGCGCATATTTTTCTGCAACAATATGTTTTTTGGAGGATCTTAACATAAGAGTGTGATTGTTCACAGGAAGCATCTTCTTGTTAGCTTATAATATATGTTGCGGATAGCAGGTAAATATTTTATAATCTGTTATATAAATTTATGAAGGTGGAAATTAAGAGATAACCGTTATTAAATTCTATAAAAAGTGTTTTATGAGAATTTCAATTTGCAGAAAGGTTAAGAATGGGAAAATTAGTCCGGACCGTTGCGGTCACTTTTCTTCTCCTCTTTTGCTGCAGCTGCGGCTATTCAAAGGAAGAAAAGCAGTATATGAAAGAAATTGAAGAATCAGGTAAAATGAATGCGGTAAATTATATTCAAGAAAAATACGGGTTTACACCAGAGATTATTGCAGCAGAGGTTTGCAAAGAAGGGTCAGATGGAGATCCTTTCCCGTCTGCCAATGGATATGTTCTGGTGACAATGAACTATGGTGACAAGACGTTTCGAGTCAAAATAAACGGGGAGGAACCAGTGCAGCAGGGACTGGATGACTACCAGCATGACCAGATTGCCAAAGAGGCAAAAGAATATTTTGAGTCCCTTTTAGGATATGATATTTATGACCTTTATCTGGAATATAAAGAGGCAGAATCCTCGGACGCTGACAATTGGTATGAAGAGAGAAATATGCTTTATCAATGGTATGAAGCCGGAAACCTGGAAGAATTTTTGAAGAATCATCCTGCCAATATTCGAGTGGATGACTGTACAGACAGGGATTTGACCAATCTGCCAGAGGATAATTCAAAGGCAGCAGCATTTTTGGAAATGTATTCAAAAGATTACAAGGTGAATACCATACTGATTTCCTACAAAAGTGAGAAGGACTATGAAAATGGCCGGGAACATACTTATGGCAGAGGCGGTGTGATGGATTTTGATATTTGGAAGGATGGGTTGTATATTCGTTCTTATCAGGTCTTTGAAAAGGAAAAAAACTGGGGAAGTCGTTTCAGCCAGCAGGAATATGACGGTATTGTTTTTAGCTATGAAGATCAGGAAGATGGAGTGGAGCCAGTCCTTTCAGGCGATGAGTGGGAATGGAGGGACTTAGGAGAAACCAGAGGAAAGCCTGTCTCAAAGATTTATTCTGTAAGAACCAGCAGATCAGGAGAAATCGCAGTTTATATACCAACGGATACAATGAAACAATATCAGGCCGCAACGGTTTATATTCAGCATTCCGATGACAATAAGTGGTGGCAATATGAACCCAACCTGTACAAAACAAAAGATAAAAATTATTTGCTGTTTGTCTATCAGGGCATTGACCACGGCAGTTTTGATTTTGGCATTTTTAAATAGAAAGACGATTCACATATTGAAAAGAAAGATAAATAAAGCAAAAGTGTGATAAAAGGACAGATGGAGAAGATACAACATATGAAAAACAAAATGAAAACAAAGATCCAAAAGCTTGGTTTAGTGCTGTCTGCACCGGTGTTCGGCTTGCTTTTGATGGTTTCCCTGGCCCTGTCAGCCTGTGGAAGGGATTTCCCGTATGGCAATTCCGCAGTTTCCTCCACAATAAATTTAACAGGGCCGTCTGCCTGGAAGGAAAGCCTTCTGCCTTATACAGGAGACGAAAGCATTATTCTGAATAATAATGTTCCTTTTTTTACAGAAGAGGAAATCACAACAGAAGTATTTGAAGATTACAGTGAATTGGACGGGCTTGGCCGCTGCGGCGCTGCCTTTGCAAACATATGCCAGGAGCTTATGCCAACTGAGGAACGGGGACAGATCGGCAATATACGGCCTTCTGGATGGCATACCGTCAAATATGATGTGATTGCAGACAAATATCTTTATAATCGCTGCCATCTGATTGGATTTCAGCTGGCAGGGGAAAATGCCAATGAGAAAAACCTGATCACAGGTACCCGGTACCTGAATGTAGAAGGAATGCTCCCATGGGAAAATATGGTGGCAGATTATGTGAGGGAAACCGGGAATCATGTTCTTTACCGGGTTACACCAGATTTTGAAGGCCTTAATCTGGTAGCTTCCGGTGTCCGGATAGAGGCTTTTTCTGTGGAGGATGAAGGCGCGGGGATTTGCTTTCATGTTTATTGTTACAATGTACAGCCTGGAGTTGCCATAGACTATGCAACCGGCGAAAGCTGGCTGGATGAGGAGGGACAATTTGGAGATGCGGCAGGGCAAGATAACATCAATACAGTCAACGAAGGGAAAGAGGAGACTGGGCAGCCTGGAGATGAAGCTGTGCAGAAGGAGCAGGGCGCGAAGGGCCAAATTAAGAACTCAGAAGATGCGGCAGAGAAGGTGGAGCAGGATATTTCAGTGGAGTCTGAGCAATTCGAAAATGCAGTTGAACAAAAGGAACAGACAGGACAAGAAACGGAGTATGTTTTAAATACGAATACAAAGCGTTTTCATTATCCTGACTGTGACAGTGTATCTGATATGAAAGAGAAAAATAAGGAGAAGTTTAAGGGGAAACGGGAGAAACTGGTGGAAGATGGGTATGTTCCTTGTGGGCGGTGTAAGCCGTAAATGAAATGTAGTTTATGATATGACTTCACCAAGTCGGGTTCATCAAAAAATTTGTTGGAAAGAGAAAGGATGAAACATTATTTCTCTGAAGAAGATTTAAGATCCGGGATGGTAGTGTAAAATAGTTTGTGTCTTTGGAAAAAAATGGCTCCTTTTTGGTAAGAATTCAGATATGACAATTCTTATCGAAAAGGAGTATTTTTATGGCGGTAGCTAAGGAGCAAATCCGACAGATTATCTCAGAAAACAACATTTCCAGCGTTGCTGATGTCTATTCTCTCCTCAGGGATAGTTTTAAGGACATCCTTCAGGAACTTATGGAGGCGGAGCTGGACGCCACCCTCGGTTATGAGAAAAACCAGAAGGGGGATCTCGCCACAACCAATAAACGTAACGGCCATTCCCCCAAAACCCTTAAAAGCCAGTATGGGGAATTCCAGATTGACGTCCCCAGGGACCGGAATGGGGAATTCGAGCCAAAGCTTATCCCGAAATACCAGCGGGATATCTCCGGCATTGAAGAGAAGGTCATCTCCCTGTACGCGAGAGGCATGAGTACCAGGGATATCCACGACCAATTAAAGGACCTTTATGGGATCGAGCTATCCGCAGAGATGGTCAGCAGGATCACGGATAAGATCCTGCCCCAGGTCAAGGAGTGGCAGTCCCGCCCTCTGGCCCCTATCTATCCCTTTGTCTTTATGGACTGTATCCATTATAAGGTAAGGGAAGACGGCAGGATATTGAGTCGGGCGGCTTATGTGGTTTTGGGTGTCACAACGGAAGGGTATAAAGAGATCCTTAGTATCACTGTAGGGGCTAATGAGACCAGCAAGTTCTGGCTGGGGATGTTAAACGACCTGAAAAACCGCGGATGAAAGGATGTTGTGTTCTTTTGTGTCGATGGGTTGGCTGGTTTTAAGGAAGCGATCAGCGCTGTCTATCCTCAGGCGCAGATCCAGAGATGCGTGATCCATATGCTGCGGAACTCCTTCAAGTATGTCAACTACAGCGACCTGAAGAAATTTTCCAATGATTTCAAAGCGGTATATAACGCCCCGAATGAAGCGGCGGCATATTCAGAACTGGAAGGGCTGAAAGAGAAATGGGGGAAAAAGTATCCCTACGCCATCAGCAACTGGGAGAACAATTGGGAGGATGTAAGTTCTTTCTTTCAGTTTTCAGAGGAGATTAGAAAGATTATGTACACGACAAACATTATTGAGGGATTGAACCGGCAGTATCGAAAAGTAACGAAAACCAAAAGCGTGTTTCCCAGTGACCAGTCTCTGGAGAAGATGCTGTATCTGGCCAGTGAGAACATCACAAAAAAGTGGACACAGAGGTACCGGGGGTGGGATCA
>CATLIJ010000176.1 GCA_949948825.1 uncultured Clostridiaceae bacterium | reverse complement strand
ATCCTCTACCACCTCTTTAAACTTATCCATACCAAAAGAATACGGATTGTCCAGAGAGGTCTGGTTGGATGCAATAATCAGGTTCAGCTCTGCATTCGCTGCCGGCGCCGCTGTATCTCCGCCTGCGGGCGCTGCTGTGTCACCGCCTGCTGCCGCACTGCTTGCAGGCGCTGCTGCCGGAGGTGTCGGGCCGCATCCTGCCAGAGATACTGCTGTCAATGCGCCTGCCAGTAACAGTGATAATTGTTTTTTCATAATAGTTTTCCCTTCTTTTCTTATATTTTTACGAACCGCTGTTCCCCCTCACGGTATCGTAAAGTTCACCTTTAACCTTACTGCCAAATCATTACATAGCCAAAATTGCATTCCACTTTTCTTCAATCACTGGGATACCATTCTCCTGGTTGTCCTTCCGGTTGCCAATCTCAATCTCACCCGGATAGAAAACTTTGCCGCCTTCCTGTGCCGGAACAGAGGACCGGATGTCTGCCACCAGCTCATCCACAATCCGGTCTGTGGTCTCAGCATCATTGAACTTGCCCGGATCAATGGCAATCATAATCTGAGACAAACCAATCTCATCCCCAAAGGTCCCAATCTTCTGAACAGAATTGGCATTGGTAAGAACCGTGGAAATCAAATCCAGCAAAATGGAAATGCCGCTGCCCTTCCAGTATCCCATAGGAAGAACTCTCCAGGTCTTCTCAATAGCTGCAGGATCTGTGGTTAAATTGCCGTCCTCATCATATCCGCCCGGTACGGGAAGCTTCTGGCCCTTCAGCCTTGCCTCCTCAATCTTTCCGTAGGAAAACTGAGACACCGCACAGTCCACCACCACATGGTCCCCATTGCTCTTTGGCACAGAAAGAATCAAAGGATTGTTGCCAATCTTACGGTCTTTGCCGCCCCATGCCGGCATATTAGGCATAGTATTGGACCAGCAGATTCCGATGCATCCCGCATCTGCCGCCTGCCAGCCATAGCTGCCGCCCCGCATCCAGTGATTGCTGTTGCCAAGGGCCACCATTCCGATTCCATACTGCTTTGCCAGCTCAATGGCCCGGTCCATAGCCTGCTTTGCATTGAGAGGCCCAAAACCTCTGTGGCCTTCCCACCGCTCAATGGCTCCCATGGACATCTCACAGGTAGCCACTACATCCGGATTGATCTCCCCCTTATCCAGGTACTCCACCACACGGGGGAAACGGTTGATTCCGTGGCTGTAGATCCCATCCAGACTGTTCTGTGCAAAAACTGTGGCCGCATCCAATGCATTCTTCTCATTAAAACCTCTGCTGATCAGTACGCGCTCAAACTCCTTTAACAGTTCTTCATACTTGATTCTTAACATTGTTTTAACCCTTTCCTTTCCATTTTTTATCACTTTTGCAGTAAGAACTTAACTGCATTTTGATACTTTTGATACATTTCCTGCATCTACAATTTTTGCAATCGATTGTCTTTCAATTTTATCACAATTCATGCCCTATTTCAACCGGATTTCCTCTTGCATATTATACAAATTCCAAAAATCATTTTTGTAAACATTTCACAAAAACGCAAAGAAATATGTATTAAAGCTGCTGCTGTTTGTCAAACCCTGCCGGATTGTATACATTCTCCATGTCCGCATACACAAAAATCTTTTTGTTCCGTCACGCTTCAACTGGCAAAAGGAAGTTTTTTGACCATCTTATAATGTATCAAGAGCAATCTTAACCACAATCTTCTTCACTCTTGCCGGACCCTCTGCCTGACAAAACGGACGGTGGACATCCTCTGGAAAAAATACAGCATAGGTTCCCGGAGTCATGGGAAGCATAACCTCCCCTGCCAATGGATTTTCCTGATAATACAAAGTATCCTTCTCCTCCAGGCAGTCCTCCAGAATCTGATTGTCTCCCCGGTCAGGATAATACCCGATCAGCTCGCAGCCCTCTGCCATATACTGTAATTCAGCATATCTGCGGTGAACTTCTGGAAGCTTCTTCTCCTTAGCCTCTGTTATCCGGTCACAAATCCGGACAATGCATGCTTCCCCTTTCAACAGGATTTCACATTCATCCATATCTGAGACATCCGTCTCCCGGCAGTAGCAAATCGCATCCCGGATCGGAACCGCATAAGCTTCTTCTGTCTCTCCTGCCAAAATATGACCATAAATCATAACAAATCTCCTTCTTTTTGCAATCGATTGCAATTTGTATTATTATCATAGCACAACTATTTTCCGATTTCAAGCATGTTGTTATTGTCTTATTTCACATTTTTTTATCATACTTTTTGTGCATTTAATACAATTCATGTCCATTTTGTTAAAATAATATCCTATTTCCTTTCTATTTCTAGCAATCGATTGCCAAAAATCAACACAAAAAAAAGAAACAGACCAAAAGATTTGCTCCATAGAGCAATGCTTAAGCCAAAACATTGCTCCATGAACCATAACCAAATCTCTGGTGCTTCTTCACGTACTCTCCCGCTCAATAATCTCCGAGAACATCATCAGTTTCTTATTCTGCACCTTCCCCTCCAGTCCCTCCCGCAAAATCGATGCAGCGGATTCGCTCAAAGCCTGAAGGCGGTTATCCAGGGTCGTCAGCTTGGGAATACAGATCTCTCCATAAATGCTGTTGTCTATTCCAACCAGAGCAAGCCGCTCCGGCACCGGAATCCCCAGGTCATAGGCAGCGCGCACACCGCCTACAGCCACCAGATCAATAGTATAAATAATTCCCTGGATCTCCGGCCGCTCCTTTAAAATCTGCATTGTAATATCATATCCCCCCTGGACAGAGCTTTCCTTCATCTCATATTTCCAAAGCTCCTCCTCCCTTGCCCCATGCCTTTTCATCCCGTCACAAAATCCCTGCTGCTTGCGGAAATTAGACGGGGACCGGGAATCCAGAACAAAGGCAAGCCGTGATTTCCCCCTGGCATACAAAAGATCCACGCACTTTTCCACCCCGGTATCCTCATCTACAATCACCCCGGACACATTGGGCAGATCCAAATACCCGTTCACCATAACAATCGGCACCCTGGGCAAATGCTTTTTAATGCTCTCCCGCACTGCATCAGTCTCAAACATGGAGCCCATCAGGATGACTCCCTCCACCCGGCGCTGCTCCAAAATACGGATATACTCTGCTTTATCCTCATCCCTGGGTCCGGTACCCATAGTAATACAGCAATACCCCCGTTTGGTCAGCTCCTGCTCAATGACAAAAGCGCTTTCCGTATGATGGGCCACCCGGATATCCACAATCAGAATTCCCACCAGGCGGGTAGACTGCATCACCAGCCCGCGGGCCGCTGCATCTGGTATGTAATTGTACTTTTTCAGAAGCACCTGCACCTTTTGCCGGGTCTCCTTTTTAATCCCTGGCCGGTTATTGATCACCCTGGACACTGTGCTGGCCGCCACCCCAGCCTCCCGTGCTATATCATAAATCGTCACATCACTCAACCTCTCAATCGCTCATGCTTTTACTATACATTATTTTGCGAATGCACACAAGAGCCTTTTCTTTTCTTGTGCATTCCACCAAATTATCCTGCCTTTTCCTCTTGCAATCGATTGTCTTTTTAGTAAATTTGACGGTTGCCGGATTGGAATTTCCTCTTGCCTAAGCCCGGAAAAACAAGTAAAATAAATTCAAACAATCCCCGGAGGACACCCCATGATCCGAAAACTGCGCGTTGGAAATCTGCTTCTGCCATCCAATATCCTGATGGCACCCCTTGCCGGTTACACCTGCTACCCCTTTCGTATGCTGGCCTATGAACTGGGAGCAGGACTGTGTTTTACAGAAATGACCAGTGCAAACGGCCTGAAATATCAGGACCGGGCCAACTGCCGCCTGCTGCTGACCACGGAAAAGGAGAAAATCAAGGCTGTCCAGCTTTTAGGCGGCGACCCTGCTGTGATGGAACACACTGCCTGCGGGGAGCTGCTGAAGGATTATCACATCATTGACATTAATATGGGATGTCCGGTTCCCAATGTTTTTAAAAGCGGGGAGGGAAGCGCCTTAATGCTTGACTTGCCCAGAGCTGCCGCCCTGATCCGCAGCTGTAAAAAAAGCGGTAAGATTGTCACTGTAAAATGCCGCGCCGGAGTCTGGCCGGATCATCGGATTGCCGCGGAATTTGCCCGCATGTGCGAAGCAGCCGGAGCTGATCTGATCACCATTCACGGCAGGACCAGAAGCATGATGTATGACGGACGTCCCTGGTATGATGAGATTGAGCAGGCAAAAGCAGCTGTCTCCATCCCAGTCATTGCCAATGGCGGAATTTTTTCCTCCGGACAGGCGCGGAAAGTCATGGAAGACACAGGAGCCGACGGGGTGATGATTGCCCGGTACGGTCTGGAGAATCCTTTTATTTTCCGGGATTTAACTGGTACTCCCTGTGAAAAAACATTTCTTCAGATCCTGTTGGAGCAGATGAGCCTTGCTTCCAGATATTATGATGAAACCTACACACTGAAATATATCCGGAGTCTGGCCTCCTATGGCATGAAAAAACGGCCGGGTACAAAGCAATATAAGCAGTCTCTGTACCAGAGCGGCAGCCTGGAGGAACTGGAAGAGGTTATCCGGAAAATCTTTTCCAATTCTGAATCAATACCATTCACTTAAAAAATATAGAAGAAGGTCCGCAAGAGAAGAAGGAGAGAAAACACTCTAATGATTCCGGTTCATCAAACAGGGAAGGAGAACATTACAATTCCATGAACAATTTCCAGACAGAATTTCAGAACAATTTTCGGATTGAGAACGGAATTTTCCAGAAATATACAGGAAGAGACGACTCCGTGACCGTTCCGGACGGCATTCACACCATTGGGGAGGGAGCCTTCAAAGGCTGTGTATCCGTAAAGCAGGTAATTCTTCCCAAAAGCCTCCGCCAGATTGAGGCCAATGCCTTTAAGGGATGCCGGAAGCTGGAAGAAATTTTGATTCCCGAGGGTGTCACCCAAATCGGAGATTATGCCTTTCACCGCTGCCACAGCTTAAGGGAAATCCGTCTTCCAGTCTCTGTGACAAGAACCGGCTGCTGTGCCTTTTTGTACTGTGACAGCCTTGTAAAAGCATACATTCCAGGCGTTCTCTGGCTGGGAAGACAGACCTTTTTAAATGATGTTCTTCTTGAACAGCTGGAAATCTCCCCCCTGCTGGATGCAGACTGCCTTTGCGATGTGTTTAATGGCTGCGGAAAATTGTCCGAAATCGCATTATACGGCGGTCCTGTATTTCGTTTTCCCAATGTAGTGGAGGTGGCGGCAGGCGCTGTTTTGGTTCCTCCCCTTGTCCATGCCATTGCCCTTGATGTGCTTCAGATGATGGAACTGGAAGGAAGATGCGTCACCCGCTTCCTTACAAACCTGAAGCATGTGGAGATTCCAGAGGGGGTCACAAAAATCGGAAAAAGCTGCTTTTTTGACAAACGGGGAATCCTTTCCGTAAAGCTTCCCTCCTCCTTAAGAGAAATTGAAAGTCGGGCCTTCCGCAACTGCATCTGTCTGGAGAAGGTGCAGTTCGCCGCCGAACAGGTTCACATTCACCAGGATGCCTTCAAAAACTGCAGTTCCCTGAAGGAAATCCAAATATGCAATCAGACACCTTACACTCTTGCCGGTATTTCCCGGCTTTCCGGTCCGTCCATACCTGCCCTGGTTCAGACAATCCACAGGCAGGTACTGGGCAACTTCTCCATCAGCGGAACCGTATTGCTGAAATATTTAGGAAATGAATCCAGGGTGGCAGTGCCAGAGGGAATCACCCGGATCGCACAGGAGGCTTTTGTCGGCAAAG
>CATLIJ010000175.1 GCA_949948825.1 uncultured Clostridiaceae bacterium | reverse complement strand
CAGGAAGCTCCCGCCCCACAGGAAGCCCCTGCCCCTGCACCAGCTCCAACCCCAGAAAACTCCGGTAAGCCCATGTCTTCCAAGCAGACGCTCCGCTCCATTATTCCCAAGAGTAAAATCAGCGAAACTCTTGGAGATGATGAATATAATTTTGTCAATGTTATGGAACAGCTGATCCTTCGCCAGGATATTGCTGGTTTCCTGAATCAGTACAATGTATGTACATGTCGGCGGTGTATGTCTGATGTCTGTGCACTGGCCCTGACTGGACTTCCGTCCAAATATGTGGTATCCAGCAAGGATTCCCTTGCTCCGGTTCTCAGCTACTATGAGAGCAAATACAAAATTTATATGCTTACAGAACTGATCAAAGCCTGTAACAAGGTTCGGGAAAGTCCCCGCCATGAAAAAAAATGATATGTATTTTTATGGAAATGATAAGCCAACAAAAGCCGCTGATATACAGCGGCTTTTGTTGGCTTATTGTAACTGTTCCCATACAAGGTCATTTGCTTACTCAATACCAGAAAATCCACTATTTAACATTCTGCGTCTCTGGAAGCCCGCGATACATTTCAAAAAGCTGATTCTCCACAGAAAAGAAGCTTTCCAGCAAACCAGGATTGAAAATGCCGCATTGTCCTGTTCCAATCATTTTCAGCACCTGTTCCCGGGGAAAACATGCCTTGTAAACCCGCCTGCAGATCAAAGCATCATACACATCTGCCAGAGATACAATCTGCGCCCAGGGAGAAATAGCATTCCCTTCCAGACCATCCGGATATCCCTTCCCATCCCAACGCTCATGGTGATGACGGGCAATGTCACAGGCATAAGTATAGATGCCGCTGTCCCGTAGCTGGGGAATGCTTTCCAAAATATCAACACCCTTTATTGTATGAGTCTTCATAATCTCATACTCTTCATCCGTAAGCTTTCCGGGTTTTGTCAGAACAGCATCAGGTATTGTGATTTACCCCACATCATGCATAATAGATGCCAAGGCAATATTTTCAATCTCCTTCTCATCCAAATCTGACCCAAAAGCTGTCTTTTCCAACATCATTTTCGTAATCCCGCAAATGCGGTGTACATGTCCGCCAGACTCTTCATTGCGAAATTCTATGGCAGTGGCCAGCGCCTCAATCATCCCCTGATTCAGCTCAATAATCCGCTCAGCCTGCTTTAACAGCTTTAAATTTTGGTCCTCCACCACAGCGCTCAAATGCTTTCTCGCCTCAAAAAGCTCAATCACAGACCTGACCCGCCGCAGCACCACATAAGAAATCACCGGCTTGCTGATCACATCCATGACCCCAAGCTCATAGGCCTCCCTCATAACACTTTCTATTGATTCTGATGTGATAAGAAAGGTTGGAATCTTCTCCAAAAATCCAAGCTTCTTCAACCAGTGCAAAACCTCAATCCCATTCATCTCCGGCATTAACACATCCAGCAAAACAGCACAGAAACGGTTTGGATTCTCCTGAATCTGCCAGATTCCCTCCCGTCCGTCTCTGGCCTCCTGAATCGCATAATATTCTGAAAATATTTTTCCCAGAATCTTACGGTTAATTGCATCATCATCCACAATCAAAATTGTATTTGACTGCCATTGACCGTCTGGATATGTATTTGCGTTCTCCATTTGAACCACATCCTTTCACCAAACTGTCATTGCTTTATGCAATCAAGAATCTGTGTCTGAACCGGCATGATCCGTTCAAACGCCTCTCTGGCTTCCTTGGCACAACCGCTTCTCAATAGCCCCAGCATCTCCTGATAACCAGTAAACAAAGGAGTCATTGACAAATTTCCGGTAACTCCTTTTAAAGTGTGAACCCGCTTAATCAGGGAATCCAGATCTTCTCTGTCAAAATCTTCCGGACTCACTGGATTATCCCTTACAGCATCCACAAACATTCCCAGCATCATTTCATACAATGGTAAATCCCCCATCACTCGATTCAGACCCTCATCCACATCCACACCCAGTTTTTTCAATTCTTCTGTCAAATTCATGGTTCAGAATCCCTTTCCCCTCCTATCGGACTATTATTTTCTTCGGTTGTCAAACACCTGTTGGATTGTCTCTTTCAGTTTATCCAGCTGAACCGGCTTGGCAATATGCGCATCCATTCCGGATTCAATGGCATCCCGGACATCCTCCACAAAAGCATTGGCTGTCATGGCAATGATTGGAACTGTCTTTGCCGATGGATGAGAGCCAGAACGAATGGCCTTTGTAGCCATATAGCCATCCATCACTGGCATCTGCACATCCATGAGAATCAGGTCATACTCATCTGGTCCGGACTTTTCCATCATCTCCACTGCCTTCTGTCCGTCTTCCGCCATGTCGCAGGTACCTCCCAGGGTACTTAATATTTTCACCAAAATCATGCGGTTGACTTCAATATCATCCACCACAAGAATATGCTTTCCTTTTACTACATCACTGTTCTCCTCCTGCCTCTCTTTTTTCAGATTTCCCATTACCCTTTGAATCACATCTTTAAAAGTGCTGATAAAGAAAGGCTTTGGCATAAAATGATCCACACCTATCTCTGTGGCTTCCTGTTCGATTTCCTCCCAGTCATATGCCGTTAACAGCAAAATGGGTATTTTATCTGAATAATTCTTTCGTATCAGACGGGCAGTTCCCAATCCATCCAGATCTGGCATCTTCCAGTCTAAGAGAATCAGATCATATGGCTCTCCCTTTTCCCTGGCAGTCCGCATCATCTCAACTGCTGTTGCCCCGCTGGTGGAATAATCTGCTTTCACCCCGGCAGCAGCCATAGCCTTGACAACATTCAGACAAACCTCTTTGTCATCATCTGCCACAATCATCTTGGTAACGCCATAATCACTCCAAAACTTACAGTCCTCCTTCTGTTCCTGAATCGGAAGCTCCAATTCCACAGTAAAAACACTGCCTTCTCCCAGCTTGCTGTTTACCCGGATGGTTCCTCCCATCAGATCTACCAGACTTTTGGTAATGGCCATCCCAAGACCAGTCCCCTGTATCTGACGGGTCACATTCGTCTCTTCCCTGGTAAAAGGATCAAACATAATGGTCTGGTACTCTTCACTCATACCCAAACCATTGTCCTTAATGATAAATCGAATGCGGCTGTAATTGTCAACTACCTGAGGCAGCTCCTCCACCCACATCTGAACCCTTCCCTTCTCCGGGGTATACTTCACTGCATTGGACAGAAGATTAATTAAAATCTGATTGATCCGAAGTTTATCTCCAATCAAATGCTCACAGGTAAAGGAGGAAGCAAAAATCTCAAACTTCTGTTTCTTTGCCTTGGCCTGCGGACGGATAATGGTATTGATCTCATCAATAATGTCTGCTAAATCCAGATTCGTAAAGTTCAAAGTAGCGCTTCCGCTTTCAATCTTATTCATATCAAGAACATCATTGATCAACCCCAGCAAATGCTGGCTGGCTGCATCAATCCTGCGGGTATAATCCAAGACCTGCTCTGGATGATTCGCCTCCTGCTGGAGCAATGCAACCAATCCAATAATCGCATTCATCGGAGTGCGGATATCATGGCTGACACTGCTTAGAAAAGCACTTTTCGCATGATTGGCCACCTCTGCAAGCTTTAAAGCCTCTGTCAAAGTATCCTGGGCCTTTCCCTCCTGAGTCCGGTCTGATATATAAATAACAATCTTGCTTCTTTCCTGCATCAAAATACAATACACATTAACCCGAAACCACTTTTGTTCTCCTGTCTTGGGATTCATCCATCCGGTCTTTAATGCCTCCAGTGAAGTCCCGGGCTTCAAACGAAACAGATCGTCAATGGAAATTCCCCCTTCAAGCGCAAATTTATCCCCGTCAAAATCCTCCAGCTTGGAGGTGATCGACATAATATGATCTATGGATATTCCCAAAACCCGCTCCACATTGGGGCTTACATAATCCACCTGATCCCTCTCCAGATCCACCATCATATACACATCATTTGTATTGTTGGACAGATAGGTGGAAAAGATATCAAAAAGCTGCTCCTGATACTCAATCTCCCGATCCTTTTCCCGGATATCCTTGTAGGTACGCCAGATCAGGGCAATCACCACGATACAAATTAACAAAATAAAAATAAGAAACACAAAAGCAAGCTGTGAATCCAGTAAAATCTGATCCGTTTCTTCTGTAATCGCTTCCATAGGCACAATGGAAATCAAATACCAGTTTTCTACATTTTTGACCGGAACATAGGTATAGACAAAGGTTCCCTCTTCCCCTGAAATCATGAGACTGCCCATCTTGCGGACTGCCAGTTCCTCAATCAATCGGTCTATATCCTTCTTCTCGCCATGAACACCAGTAAGAATATCAAAAATATTATCCTGAACCGAATCACCTATCTTGTCCTCAGACCGCAGTAAAATATCTCCCTTTTGATTCACCACATAGGCAAAGCCCTGGTCATTATAAAAAGAAAGAGAAAAGGTTTTGGAAACCTTTCTGCGGTCATAGCTTTTCTGAACCAGGCCATTGACTCCATCAGCAAAAATAAAGCACTCATAATAGCCAAACATGGTATCATCCGTATACAAACCTGTATACGGGTCCCGGACCCCATTGCCAGACAATGCCCGGTAGTCAGCCAGCTCGTCTTCCTCCATCTGATAAAGCTCATTGGTCTTATTATTGCAAAAATATCCAGTCTCCAGATTGATTACCGAATAAATTGCATCCACCTCACCAAAAGCGGTCAGTTTTTGCTGAATCTCCTCAATATGCTCAAAGCTGTCCTGTGAAAAATATTCTGCATAGCTGTGCAGCCTTTCTCTGTCCCCCGATATAAAATTATCAAATGCCTGTTGCTGCTGCATTGTGACTGTCAGAACATTCTGTACTGACTGATCGGTCAGATTCCGACGCAGAGAAGCTACATAATTCACTCCTCCAATCAGTATCACGCCCATACAGATGACGATTAAAATGACCAGAAAAAATCTCTGGCTTTTCTTCACTTTATTTATCATAGTTTCAATCATTGCCATTCGCCTTCATATGTTCATTATTTATAACAGTCTTTTTTATTTCATCCTGTCTTTATGACGGATCCCCCCAAAATCTTACACTTTAAACCGATATCCAACCCCCCATATAGTTTCAATATACTGGGGCTTTGCTGTGTTAAACTCAATCTTCTCCCGGATTTTCTTAATATGCACAGTCACAGTGGCAATATCTCCAATGGATTCCATATCCCATATCCTGGAAAACAATTCCTCCTTTGTATATACATGATTGGGATTCTGAGCAAGAAAAACCAAAAGATCAAATTCTTTGGTAGTAAAATTCTTCTCCTCCCCATGAATCCATACCCGGCGGGCAGTCTTGTCGATCTTCAACCCCCGGATCTCAATCACTTCATTCTCCGGACTGCCGCTGCCAATCAGCCTCTCATAACGAGCCAGATGGGCCTTCACCCGCGCCACCATCTCACTGGGACTGAACGGCTTGGTCATATAATCATCCGCTCCCAGCCCAAGCCCCCGGATCTTGTCTATGTCTTCTTTCTTTGCTGAAATAATAATAATCGGTGTATTCTTCTCCTCACGAAACTTCCTGCAGATCTCAAATCCATCCATCCCAGGCAGCATCAGGTCCAGAATCATCAAGTCAAATTCTTCGTTCAGCGCACGCTCCAGCCCTTTGGAGCCATCCTCCTCCAGCTCCACCTCAAAGTCACTCAGTTCCAGATAGTCCCGCTCCAGCTCTGCAATGCTGGTCTCATCCTCAATGATCAGTATCCTGCTCATGCTGTAAAACCTCCTGATATTTTCTCA
>CATLIJ010000174.1 GCA_949948825.1 uncultured Clostridiaceae bacterium | reverse complement strand
TTGGCTGTTGTCAATGACACAGCGCTGGAAGCTGCTTAAACAACTGTTGCCGTCATATTGGATGAAAATGGGATGGGCTGCCGCGTGGCTGGTATTTTCCACCAGGCCGTGAAGAGAGGCGCCTTGTGGATTCGCTTTGGTTTTCAGTTCAAGATAGTGACACAGGGTAGGCAGAAGGTCCACATGGCTTACATTTTGGAAAATCCGGCGGCTTTCATGGGAAGATCCAGGCAGGCGCAGATACAGAGGAACCTTTATGGATTCCTGATACATGCACATCTTCTGGAAAAGCCGATGAGAACCCAACATTTCCCCATGGTCCGAGGTAAATACGATCAGACAATCCTCATAAATATTTTGATTTTTCAGCTCGGTCAGAATCTGCCCCACACAGTGGTCTAAAAGAGATACCAGACCAAGGTAGGTCCGCCAGCTTTCCCTCCATTCTTCTTTTTGGTAATGGCTTCCCAAAGCTCCTGTCACATTGTAAAGCTGAAGGGGAGACTGATGAGGATACCAGGTTCCCACATTATCCGGAAGCTGGAAATCTTCCAGTTTGAATCTGGAATACCAGGGTTCCGGGATTTCAAAAGGCGGATGAGGGGCCAAAAACATAGCGCTTAAAAAGAGAGGCTTGGCAGTATCCCGTTCCTTTAAACCCTTGAGAGCCTGTTTTGTAAAATAACAATCAAAATAAAAGTCTTCTCCTGGTTTATATTCTCCAGTATTTGCATTGGAGCAGGTGGTGAATATGGTGCGGGTCCGGCCAAGAATCTCCGGGACTGGCGAGCGGAAGCCCGGACCACCAGGCATAGGTTTTTGGTTTTGGCGAAGGTATTCCTTGTAGGTTTTTTCTGTGGAAAGCCATTTTGTCCTGGAGTCCGGACGGTTCTCCAAAAGAGTCCCCGCAGTAAACAGATGCTGCTTGCCGCTGTGAATGCAGTCCCAGCCGTTTTCCTCCAGGATTTCGTATAAATTTGGGATGCCTTCTTTTACATAGCCAGCCTGAGCGTCAGACTCTTCCCATGGATTGATCCGGCTTTTGGTAGTGTTTGGATACATTCCTGTAAAAAGGGAACCTCTGGCAGGAACACATAAGGGGCAGGCACAGTAGGCATTGTCAAAGCAGATGCTTTCTTCTGCCAGAGCGTCAATATTGGGGGTAAATCCTTTTCCAAGGACATCATATCTGAGTTGATCCGCTGCAATCATAATGAAGTGATTCTTTTTCATGGAAATATCTCCTGGTATCAATGATTTCAACATTTTACAATTCTTTAACCGTTCCTAAGGATGGAGTACTGGTACAACATTGTACTGACCCGATTTTGCTCAGCCATAGGAAGCCGCATGGTACTGGTCAAAAATCTTGCGGAGAATCCGGGAGTTTATGTAGGCAGTCAATCCCGGCGCCGCAAAGAGCAGCGGAGGAAAGAAAAGGAATCCTGCAACAAGAATGGCAAAGGCCAGGACCAGCATGGCCATACTGGAGGGAAGATGGCGCACAGCCATGATCAGTCCATTGCTTATAGTATGCTTTATGGTGTTGTCAAAATAGGCCAGAAGCGGATATACATAAATATTTGCAAAAAGAAAGGTCACAAACACTCCCATAAAAACAGTGAAAAGGAATACGGACAGGGAATGATGGAAGCCTCCTCTGTAATAAAAGGCAAAATCCATAAACAGGAATATTCCAGCGGCCAGAGACATGCCCCAAATCAGAGAGGACTGCCGGAAGTTTTCTTTAAAGGCCCGGAAGAACGAGGAGGTCAGATATCCTTCCTCGTCCCGCACATATTTCAGGGTTACAGAGTAAAGGGCAGTTGTGGAGGCTCCTATGGTGATGACAGGAATGGAGCACAAAATCCACAGGATGCTGAGCCATACAAGACGTACTGCTTTGTCAGTCATTTCAAAAAAAGGGCTGTTGATGGAAAATAATTCTCTCATATCCATTTCCTTTCTGCCATAGCGGCCGAAATCAGTGAAGGGGTTTTATGAATTACTGCGCTGGCTGCACCAGACGCTTTACCAGTAAGGATTCCATTTCCTGGACAGGCGGGTAAGGGCTTCCATATAATAATAGTCTCCCCAAAGGTTGCACTCGTCAATTCCATGGTCAATACAATCATTGTACGGGGTTTTTCTTCCATATACCCCATGAAGAAGCTGACCATTGGATTCCCTGGGCGATTTGGCGGCACACAGGTCAACCAAGGGCCTGAAAAGGCATCTTGCCAAATGGAGATAGGTTTGCCGCTCCTTTCCTGTGACACAGTCTGCCATTTCTAAAAGGCCGCAGACCGTTACAGCCAGAGCAGAAGAATCTCTTGGCTCATCGCTTCCGTCCGTAAAGGTAAAATCCCAGTAGGGAATTAAGTTCTCGGGAAGATGTTCCAGAAAATATTCGGTTACATGGTCAAACAACTCTTTATACCTGGGATTTGGGTTATAACGATATCCCAAAGCAATTCCATAGACTCCCCAGGACTGCCCTCTGGACCAGGCAGATTGGGCGGAATAGCCCTGATGAGTAACGCCGCGGAGAGGCTCGCCGGTTTCCGGGTCAAAGTAATAGGTATGGTAAGTAGAATAGTCAGGGCGGATTACCACCTTCAGAGCAGTCTCAAAATGCGCTTTTGCCAGATCTGCGTATTTGGGATTGCCGGTTTCTTCGGAAGCCCAGTAAAGCAGGGGAAGGTTTAACAGGCAGTCAATGATCAGCCGGTAGTTATTTTTGTCTTCCAAAGATCCCCATGCCTGAAGAAATTGTCCCTTTTTGTGAAAACGTTCAGCCAGTTTATCCGCTGCCATAAGAGCTGCCTTTTTTGCCGTGTCATCTCCCGTGATCTTCCAGGCAGCTACGCAGGAAGGAGAATAGAGAAAACCAAGATCATGGGTATCTGTCTCAATTTCCTGCTCAATACGGTTTAAGAAGCTTTTGACCTGTTCCATAGCAGCTTTTCGGAACACCTCATCTCCCGTGTTTTCATAGGCCAGCCACAGCTCACCAGTCCAAAAGCCATTGGTCCACTGGTTGTTGGGAGCAGTCGTATAAAAATTATGGTTGGAAAAAATATGCTTAAACTCACTGGAAAATTTGGGAAGGCAGCTTCTTGTCTGCCCAAGAGCCACAGCCAAAGCCTCCTGCACTTTTGCATCCGTAATTTCCGGAATCTCCTGTAAATGTTTCTGTTCGATCTTCATGTAAATCCTCCTTAACTGTTACGAATTTATAATGAATAGTTTAGACAATTCCTCCCAATATCCTCAATGCAGCCTTTCTTTCCGGCTCCTTCAGGATTTTCTGGATTCTGTCAGCCATCAGCTCCGGGTCCGGAAGGACATCCAAACCAGACACAGGAATCATCAGCACGGCCTGGGAGACAGCAGCAATATCCTCCACCTTTTCTCTTTCAGCAGTAAACTCTGCGTCAATAACGGGAAGAAGCTCCTCCTGATTTTTGACAATGGAAGGATATAAAAACTCCTCCTTCCACAAGCGAATCCGGGATACCTCCGGCCAGAAGCACAAAATCTTCACTCCCTCCTTTTCCAGAAGAACAGAGGAGTTGTCTATAAAGGTGCAGGAAACTTCGGGCATCAGGTGCCAGCGCTGGATATGGGCATCTGGAAGGCGGTTTCCATGTTCCATGACATCATAGATTAGCAGCCCTTTTGTCCTGTGAAAGAGACAAGTCCGGCTGTGACGGCAGGTGGTGTAAGCATCATGGTATGCACTGACACAGCACCCCTCCTTTGTGGAGACAAATTCAGAAACCGGGGAATCGGGGCGGTACACTCCCCATTTGTTGGCATACATGGCATCCGGCTGAACCGGCCTTCCATAGGCCAATACGGTATTGTGGGAACTCATATTGTACATGTAGCCTCTTTGAGGACTTGCCATGGTGACATTGTGGTAAAGGGTTCTGGCAAATGGCTCTCCAATAAACTCCTGGCCCTGAAAGGAGACAAATAAAGAGAGCATATCCATATGGTTATGTCCAGAGTCTCCGCAAGCTGTTTTTGCAGACATCAGCATAAAACTGGCATTCTTTTGAAAACTGCTCCGGCAGCTGACAAACCCGCATCGGTCATCGGCATAATCTAGAGGAACCTCCAGTTCTTCATCTGAAATTCTGTTTTCCCGGATTGCAAGGATTTGACGGCAGGAGGAATTTTCCATGGTTTTTTCTCCGATTCTTAAGATCGGGTCCACCAAAGGCCCCCCATTGTCCCCAAGGGAGGAATAGCTGGCGTGAGGCGGGCTGATGCGGGCCAGTGCCTCAAAGGTGAGATTTAATCTTCTGGCAGCTTCCTCATCCAGAAGGGAGACGGAATTTGCTTTTGCCAGATATACGCCCCGGTAGATCATTTCGCAGACAGCTGCGCCTCCCCAGTACGGGATGGAGTGTTCGCTGTAGCCTCCGTGCTCATTAAAATCATCCAGAATATGCTGCCGCACAATTTTGGCGCCTCTGCTGACCATGGCCTTAAAATCAGGAATTTCCGGAAGCAGTGTTCCCAGGATAAAGGGAACAAGCCCCCGTTCCCACATGTGATGGTTGTATTTCCGGTAGGTGTCATTTTCAAAACGGGCAAACTGGATTCCCTGAAACCAGATTCGCTTTAATATCTCAAAGGCAGCATCCACAGAGATTTCATAAGGAATGCGGGTGTAAAACAGGCTGATATATTGAAGAGTCAGCCATCCTGTGCTCATAACATCCCGTTCATCTGTAAAAGAGAAGCGGCTGGCATCTGATTCGGTGTATTCCAGCACCAGAGGATAATTTTCAAAAAATTTATAAAGAATCTCCTCAAACCGTTCCAGAACCTTTTTGTCTCCGGTTTCATGGTAAAGAACCGCCAGATATTCAAATACAGGGCCTCTTACAAAAATATCCATAATGGCTCTGGGGCGTTTGCCAAGGTCTTCCCGGAAATTAAAATGAGGAAAATGCTCGTAGTCTGGTCCTAAGTCTATGGGGGCGCTGGTTTTTCCAGGACGGACGTAGAAATGGTTCATCAGCTGATTGCCTGCATAGAGACAAAATTCTTTTAAGCTTCCTCTTAAGCCCATGGAAGACTGGAAATCCCGCGGGCAGGTATCCGTGTCAATTTTTTCCAGCGGAAGACTGCGGTAATCAAAAAAGTAACAAGGGGAGGTTCGATTCTCAAAATAAACAATCAATTCCCTTTTGGCAGCAGACAGGTTATTTTGCTCCAGAGCCAGACGGATTGGCTGAAGCTGCGGCAGGGACAAATCAAAGGCGTCAAAAACATCCTGATCTGTGATCCTGCGTTCATCGGTTGGAATGAATTTCATAAGGTTCTCCTTTTTGGGGTTTCGCTAAAAACTCGCTTGACATTAAAATTTTGATTCATTTGGAAGTATATTTTATAACTGAAATTTCTTCAATGCTTCATTTGTGTTCAATACCATTTATCTGCAGATACCCGGATTCAGACATGGAAATCACAGGAAAAAAATAACAAAAACATGACAAAAAGGATAAAAAAAGAAGGGTAAATCTCAAAGAAACCCAGTAAAATCAACGGTTTTTAAGGCTGCAGAAAATTGTTATTCTGCGGATTATTGAATCTTGTCATTTTTGGGAAACCATGTTACGATTTTTTCATCAAACAGCAGGCCGGATGGAACCGACGGCTGTATATGACGTTTATAAATATGCAGGAAATTCAAAACGTTCATAGGAAATAAAAATAACAGGAGCTGCAGGAACAGGAAACAAAGGACAAAAAAGCAAAGAACAAAAAAAGCAAAGAACAAAAAAACAAAGAACAAAAAACAAAAAGCAAAGAACAAAA
>CATLIJ010000173.1 GCA_949948825.1 uncultured Clostridiaceae bacterium | reverse complement strand
CCGTTTTGCCGGCACCACCGCAAATGAAAGGGGATTTACTTTAAGCCTCCGGCAGATGTGCAGAAAACGGGAATGGAAGATGTCACTTCGTGACCCCGTTTTCGCACAGTTCAGCGCCGGAGCGCTGAACTTTCAAAGTAAGAATCCACGTTTGATCTGCGTTAAAGATAAGGAGAGATACGGTCCGTGAAACACGGGCAAGAAGATGTCCCGTCTGAACTGTTACGTTTGGGTGGCTGGGTCAGGACTGTATAAAAAAGGTGGTATCGCGGAAGAGATTTTCGTCCTTTGTATGGCTGAACAGCCATAGAAGGGGCGATTTTTTATTCTGTCAGGACTGCCTGATTACCAGGAGGAGAGAATATGAAGGAATTGGAGAAGAATTATAATCCGGCGGAAATTGAGGAGAAATTATATCAGAAGTGGCTGGAAAAAGGGTATTTTCATGCAGATGCAAAAAGAGGAAAGAGAGAGGGGAAGAAGCCGTTTACCATTGTGATGCCGCCGCCTAACATTACCGGACAGCTTCATATGGGACATGCCCTGGACAATACCATGCAGGACATTCTGACCCGGTATAAAAGAATGCAGGGCTATGAGACATTGTGGCAGCCAGGAACAGACCATGCAGCCATTGCCACAGAGGTAAAGGTGATTGACAAGCTGAAATCCCAGGGCATAGACAAACAGGATTTGGGTCGGGACAGGTTTTTAGAGCAGTGCTGGGACTGGAAAAAGGAGTATGGAGCCAGAATCATTAACCAGCTTCACAAAATGGGTTCTTCTGCTGACTGGGACCGGGAGCGGTTTACCATGGATGAGGGCTGCTCGGACGCAGTGGCAGAAGTGTTTGTCAGGCTGTATGAAAAGGGATACATTTACAAGGGTTCCCGGATTATTAACTGGTGTCCGGTTTGTGAGACCTCCATTTCTGACGCTGAGGTGGAGCACCAGGAGCAGGACGGGTTTTTCTGGCATATTCAGTACCCCATTGCAGGGGAGGAGGGACGGTTTGTGGAGATTGCCACCACCCGGCCTGAGACGCTTCTCGGGGATACGGCTGTGGCAGTAAATCCAGAGGATGAGCGGTATCAGGACCTGGTCGGGAAAATGCTGGAGCTTCCCCTGACGGGAAGAAAGATTCCAGTGGTGGCAGATTCCTATGTGGACCGGGAGTTTGGAACCGGGTGCGTAAAGATTACTCCTGCCCATGACCCCAATGATTTTGAGGTGGGAAGGCGTCATAACCTGGAGGAGATCTGCATTATGAATGATGATGCCACCATTCATTTTCCAGGAAGCCGATATGACGGCATGGAACGGTATGAGGCGAGAAAAGCCATTGTGGAGGACTTAAAGGACCTGGGGCTTCTGGTGAAGGTGGTTCCCCATTCCCACAATGTGGGAACCCATGACCGATGCAAGACCACAGTGGAACCCATGGTAAAGCCGCAGTGGTTTGTAAAGATGGATGAGATGGCAAAGCCTGCCATAGAGGCATTAAAGTCCGGGGAGTTAAAGATTGTGCCGGAGAGCTTTGGAAAGACCTACCTTCACTGGCTGGAGGGAATCCGGGACTGGTGTATTTCCAGACAGCTTTGGTGGGGACACCGGATTCCTGCCTATACCTGTAAAGACTGCGGGGAGATGACTGTGGCCAAAACAGCGCCAGAGCGGTGTCCCAAATGCGGCAGCGTGCATCTGGCCCAGGATGAGGATACCCTGGATACCTGGTTTTCTTCAGCGCTCTGGCCGTTTTCCACCCTTGGCTGGCCGCAGGAGACAGAGGATCTGGAATATTTTTATCCAACAGATGTGCTGGTGACTGGATATGACATTATCTTTTTCTGGGTCATCCGCATGGTGTTCTCCGGATTGGAGCATACAAAAAAATGTCCGTTCCACACGGTTCTGATTCACGGACTGGTGCGGGACAGCCAGGGGCGGAAGATGAGCAAGTCTCTTGGGAATGGCATTGATCCTTTGGAGGTGATTGACAAGTATGGAGCTGACGCCCTGCGCATGACTCTGGTGACGGGAAATGCACCTGGAAACGACATGCGTTTTTACTGGGAGCGGGTGGAAAACAGCCGGAATTTTGCCAATAAGGTGTGGAATGCCTCCCGTTTCATTATGATGAACATGGAGACTGCGCCAGAGAAGCCGCTGTCTCTGACCATGGCAGATAAATGGATTCTGTCCAAGGTAAACGGACTGGCCAGAGAGATGACAGAAAATCTGGACAAATATGAGCTGGGAATTGCTCTTCAGAAGGTGTATGATTTTATATGGGAGGAATTTTGTGACTGGTATATTGAGATGGTAAAGCCCAGGCTGTGGGACAGGGAAAATGAAACCAGGGCAGCTGCTCTGTGGACTCTTCAAACAGTGCTGATTCAGTCCTTAAAGCTTCTTCATCCCTATATGCCGTTTTTGACAGAGGAGATTTTCTGCAATCTGCAGGATCAGGAGGAGTCGATCATGGTATCCTCCTGGCCGGAGTACCGGGAGGACTGGAACTTTGCCCGGGAGGAGCAGGAGGTGGAGACCATCAAAGAGGCAGTCCGGGCAATCCGGAATGTGCGCACCTCCATGAATGTGCCGCCGTCCAGAAAGGCCAAGGTCTATGTGGTGTCAGAGGATGAAGAGGTGCTGGGAATTTTTGAGCACAGCAGGGTGTTCTTTGCCATGCTGGGATTTGCCAGCCAGGTATGCTTACAGAAGGATAAGACAGGAATCGGGGAGGATGCAGTATCCGCGGTGGTTTCCAGGGCTACCATCTACATGCCCTTTGCAGAGCTGGTGGATGTGGCAAAGGAAGTGGAGCGTCTAGAGAAGGAGAAGGAGCGTCTGACAAAGGAGCTGGCGCGGGTAAATGGCATGCTTTCCAATGAAAGGTTTGTGAGCAAGGCTCCGGAGAAAAAGCTATTGGAGGAAAAGGGAAAGCTTGAGAAGTATACTCAGATGATGGCCCAGGTGGAGGCAAGGCTGGGTCAACTGAAAAGATAAGGATTTTTGATCCCAACATCATGTCATAAACCGGAGAATTTCACATATATTATAGTTATGGATGAACAGGCGAAAGAGTACCTTTTGGAAATTCCCTTATGGACCAAAAGGAAGAATACGTTGGAGCAGGTGAAGGATTTTCTTGGGGAATTGGGAAGTCCGGAGGATGGGATGGCAGTGATTCATGTGGCCGGAACCAATGGAAAGGGTTCTGTGTGCGCAGATTTGACTTCTGTCCTTAAGGAAGCAGGATACCAGGTGGGGACATTTTTGTCCCCTCATCTGGAGAATGTGCGGGAAAGAATTTTAATCAACGGGGAAATGGCAGAGGAAGCTGTTTTTCAGGAAAGCTTCCAGCAGGTTCTTCAGGTCTCCAGGAAAATGATGGGACAAGGGTACTGCCATCCGTCCTTTTTTGAGTTTCTGTTTTTAATGGCAATGGTGATTTTTTCCTGGAAAAAGGTGGATTTTGCCGTGCTGGAGACCGGACTGGGAGGGAGGCTTGACACAACCAATGTGATTCTCAGGCCAAAAGCGTGTGTCATAACCTCCATCAGTCTGGATCACACCAAATATTTGGGAGAAACCATCCGGGAAATCGCAGCTGAGAAGGCAGGCATTATAAAGCCGGGAGTTCCTGTGATTTATGATGATGGAGTGGAGGAAGCGTCGGAGGTCATCTGCCGTCGGGCCGGAGAGCTTGGCGCTCCGGTTTATCCTGTGAGAGAAGGGGAGGGACGAGCCGGAGCCTGGGGCTGTTTTCAGGCGCCCTACCAGGTGAGGAATGCTGCTTTGGCAGAAAAGGTTCTGGAGGTGCTTTCCATTCCGGGCATTACAGAGGAAGTGTGCAAAAGAGGATTTGAGAAGGCATACTGGCCGGGGAGAATGGAGGAGGCAGCGCCGGAGCTTTGGCTGGACGGCGCTCACAATCCAGGGGGAATCCGGGCATTTGCTCAGGCAGTGGGAGAGCAGCAAAAAAAGGAAAAACGGCAGATTCATCTTTTGTTTGCAGCAGTGGCAGACAAGGCTTATGAGGAGATGATTTGCCTGCTTTGTGAATTGCTGCCAGTGAAACGGGTGACTGTGGTGCAGCTTCAGGATGAGAGGGGCCTGGGGGCAGAGGCATTGGCAGAGCAGTTTGCAGCAGCTGGATGTAAGCAGGTGGAATCCCACAGGACAGCAAAAGAGGCTTTGAGGGCAGCCCGTTCCCATCAGTCCAAGGGAGACCGGCTTTATGTGGTGGGGTCCCTGTATCTGATTGGGGAGATAAAAGGGCTGCTGAATGGACAAGAAGGAGGCTAAGGTGTTAGATTTTGAGGAGGAACTGAAGCGTTTTCAGCCAAGCTTGGAGATCGGAAATGTGGAGGAGTCCATTGGCAGGGAGGATTTGACAGATATGACTGACCTGATGATGGAACTGTTGAACGAGAAGAGAAATTAACGGAGATAAAGCATGGATGCAGGAATGAGGAATCGTCAGATTTCCAATGCCTATTATAATGCAGGGCTTTTAAAAGCCAGGGAGCGGGACTTAACCGGAGCTGTGACCCTGCTGAAAAAGAGCCTTCGGTTTAACAAATTTCAGACAGATGCCCGGAATTTGTTAGGATTGATTTACCATGAACTGGGGGAGGTGGGGGCAGCTCTCTCCCAGTGGATTTTAAGCCTGAATCTCCAGGAAACGGGCAATGTGGCAGAGGAGTATTTGAAGGTCTTGCAGGATGCCCCAGGATATCTGGACATGGCAGACCAGGCGGCCAAAAAGTACAATCAGTCTCTGATTTATGCCCGGAATGACAATGAGGATCTGGCAGTGCTTCTCTTAATGCGCATGGTGGAGGAAATGCCCAATTATGTGAAGGCCCAGCAGCTTCTTGCCCTTTTGTATCTTCACCATGAGGATTATGCCAAGGCAGGGCGGTGCCTGTTTCAGGCCATGAGAATTGATAAGTACAATCCTCTGACCCAGCGGTATATGGCGGTTGCCAAACAGAATACAGGCAAGGCGGAGGTGGAGAAGCACAAGCTGAAGAACGCATTTTCCCATCGGCAGATGCAGGATGATGACATTATATTACCACCCAGCTATAAGGAGAACACAGGGCTTCAGTCTGTGCTGAATATTCTTGCTGGTCTGGTATTGGGTGCAGTGGTGGTGTTTTTTCTGATAACGCCCACGATCCGGGATTCCATTAACAGCAAATACGAGGAGGAAATCCGCAAGGAGCTGGAACTGGTAAATCAGAAGAGCATTCAGATTGATGAGCTGAACCAGAAGCTGGACGAGGCAAGCGAGGCCAAGCAGGAGGCAGAGAGCAGCCTGGAGACAATGGTGAACAACAGCGGCAGCGTGCTCAGCCAGTATCAGCGTCTGGCTCAGATTCTTCAGGCATACCGGACAGAGGACATGCAGTCAGCAGTGCGGCTCTATACGGAAACCGACTGGTCTGTGCTTACAGACGGGGTGCTGGATGAGATTGTGGCCTGGGTTCAGCAGGATATGGCGGCTAATGGCTACCAGGTGCTGGAGCAGATGGGAGACACAGCTGCAGGCCAGGGAAATACCACTCTGGCAGTGGATTATTATCAGAAGAGCTTGCAGATTAAAGGAGACAATATTGGCGTTATTTTTAAAATCGCCATGGCCTACAAAAGCGCAGGAGATACGGATCAGGCCAATGAATACTTCGGGGAGATTATTATGAATCATCCCAATTCGGAATTTGCTGCCCAGGCAAAGGAGCAGCGGGGGTATTGAGAAAGCGTTTGGAAAACTTTTGGAAAGCTCTTGGGAAGTTTTTGGATTCCCCACTGGCTTTTGCCTGGAAAACGGA
>CATLIJ010000172.1 GCA_949948825.1 uncultured Clostridiaceae bacterium | reverse complement strand
AAATCCGGAGGTGATTGTATTTTCCAGTGAGGCCACAGGAGAGTTGGGGCGGGGGCGGATTCGTTTTTTAGCAGAGGCGAAGAATATGGCAAAGTTCAATTCTCATCCCAATATTGTGGATGTATACAATTTTTTTGAGGAAAATCACACAGCTTATATTGTAATGGAGTTTCTGGACGGCCTTTCTTTTAAAAATTTTCTTTCCCTGTATGGGGAAAAAATCCCTTACCAAAAGGCAGTGGATGTGGTGATTCCAGTATTGAAGGCATTAAAGGAAATTCACTTAAAAAAGATTGTCCACCGGGATATCAGTCCGGATAATGTTTACATATTGCCGCTGGATTCCAAGCTGGAGCATTATCAGGTAAAAGTTATTGACTTTGGAGCGGCAAGACTTTCGGACGGGGAGGAGGAAAAGACCCTGTCCATTATTTTAAAGCCTGGATTTGCCCCGCCGGAGCAATATGAAAAGAAAAGCAAACAGGGACCATGGACGGATTTTTATGCAGTGGGAGCCATGCTTTATCTTGCCGTTACTGGTATAAAGCCGGATGAGTCATTAAACCGGGTGTTAAAGGATGAACTGGTTCCTCCTGCAAAGCTGGTTCCGGGAATACCCAAGTATCTGAATGATACGATTTTGAGGGCTATGGCCTTGAATCCCCAGCTTCGTTTCCGGAATGCAGACCAGTTTCTTGAGGCGCTGAATCAGAGGGCAAAAGTCCGCACAGTGGAGGAACAGCGTTTTCGATACCGTGTGATTCGGGGGATTACCATTGGAGGGGTGTGTATGATGATTGGCGGGATTGGGTTTTTGTGTTTTTCCATCTATTCTTATCGTCATACCATGCTGTATCAGGTGGAGGCTGAGCTTTCTGTCCAGATGGCAGGCTCCAATGAACACAATATGGAAACGATTCGTCAGGCAGGAAACATAGGAAAGTCCGGACAGGGAGAAGACCGGAAGATCTCCCGCCAGGATTCAGAGGATATGCTGGAGGAAATGTTGGAGGAATACAAAGACAGTTTTCAGAAGGTGGAGATTTGCCAGACGGAAATTCGGGACTGGGAATCCTATAAAGAGGATCTGAAAATAAAGGCAGAACAGGGAAAGCTTCCTGACGTGTTTGAGTCAACCGGAGTTACCAGCCAGGATACGGCAATATGGAAGGAGCTTGGAAGTCTTTCCGGCGCTTTTGATTCCCTGGATAAGGGGGATTATTATTTCCTGGAAGATAAGGAGTTTGAGCAGTATTTTGGCAGGGAAAAGAAGCAGATTCCCGTGTCTTTTTGTGCGCCGGTTCTGTATGTGAACACCTATCTGGTTCCGGAGACAAAAGGGCTGGATGCAGTGACCAGACTGGAACAGCTAAATGTAAACGGAAAACCCAGTTATTGTGTCAGTGTAAAGGATCGGGACATGTATCGGGAGGCTTTTGATGCGGAGGCTTGGGATTCAGCATTTGAGTTGGCAGGAGAGAGAGAATGCGGGGCAGGTGAGCCAGCTGGAAAAGCCGACGGCAGGACATTTGGGCCAGATGCAGAAAGGAATTTTGGGGCGCCATCAGCAAAACAAGCTTCGGAAAAAGGCTATGAACCGTTCTTAAGAAGAGAAAAGGCATTCTACTTAGGAACCACGGACGATTATGAGGCAATCCGCGCAAGCCTGGGAGGAATTTACCAGATGGTGGTACTGACAGAGCTTCAGGAGCAGGGGACAGTCAAAGGGCGGTTTACCCATCTGTGGAGCATCCGCGGTTCTCTTAAAAAGGATGCCCGCACAGCAGCTGACCATATGGTGTATTATCTTTTGGGAGAGCGTGTTCAGGATATTTTTAATGTTCAGAATGGCAATGGACTTTCCCTGAACCGAAGGATTATGGAAGTATACGTCAATAACAATGATGAATTTCAGCCGGTTGTGGATCAGCTGGAAAATTTGAGGATGGAGTACGAAAACTTACCATGAAACGATTATGTATGGGATGTATGCAGGAGTATGAGGACAAATACGAGATCTGTCCTTATTGCGGCTATCAGGCTGATTCCCAGGCCAATCAGGCATATTACCTGACGCCCGGAGCGATTCTTAATAAGCGGTATATTGTGGGAAAGGTACTGGGAGCAGGCGGCTTTGGCGTTACTTATGTGGGATGGGATTATCTGATGAAAAGAAAGGTGGCCATCAAGGAATATCTGCCCAGTGATCTGGCTACCCGGATGCCCGGACAGGAGGAATTGGTTCTGTATGGGGGCGAGCAGGAAATCCAGTTTCGGGATGGGGTGAAGAAGACTATGGAGGAGGCAAGGCATCTGGCCCGGTTTTCCTCCATTCCGGGAATTGTCCATGTATATGATTGCTTTGAATGCAATAAGACTGCTTACATTGTTATGGAATTTTTGGAGGGAATGAGCCTGAAGGAATATTTAAAGAACCGGGGAACCATGCCGGAGGAGGAGGCTATTCCTGTAATCTTACAGCTTGCCACTGCCATGGACGTGATTCATAAAAGCGGCCTTTTGCATCGGGATATTGCGCCGGACAATATTTATGTGCTGAATCCGGATGAGCCGGATGCTTTGCGGGTGAAGCTTTTGGACTTTGGGGCAGCTCATTTTGCCTCCAATACATACAGCAAGAGTATTTCGGTCATGTTAAAGCAGGGATATGCACCTGAGGAACAGTACCGAAGCCGGGGAGATCAGGGAACGTGGACAGATGTCTATGCACTTGCAGCGACTTTTTATAAAATGCTTACCGGAGTGACGCCGGAGGATGCGCTGGAGCGGAAGGTAAAGGATGAAATCAAAAAGCCCTCCAGGCGGGGAATCAAGATATCCAAACCAGTTGAAACTGCTTTGATGAATGCCATGAATGTGAGAATCCAGGACAGGACTCTGACCATGGAGGGATTTACCAGTGAGCTGATTGCAGCAGAGGTAAAGGCCCGGGCTGTCACAAAGGAGAAGGTACCCAGACTTGTGGCGCCTCGCTGGTTTCTGGCAGCGGCAGGAGCAGGAGCGGGACTTTTAATGCTTGTGGCAGTACTTCTGGCCACTGGAATGATTAAGCTTCATGTAAATACAGGAAAGACCAGCCTGGAGGCCAATATGGTCCGGGTACCCAATGTGATTAACCAGGATGCAGACCAGGCGGCGAAGCTTTTGGAAGATCGGGAGCTGGAAATGTCGCGGGATAAAATGGTATATTCTCTTGAGGTTCCCCCAAACCGGATTTCTTACCAGGAGATTTGGGAAAATACCACAGTGGAGAAGCACACAGTAGTAACGGTCTGGATCAGCAAAGGGGAGGAAAAAGCAGTTGTTCCGGCAGTGAAAGGGCTGAAACAGGAGGAGGCCAAGAAGCTTTTAAAGGAACGGGGATTTACTCATATTGTGATTCAGGAGAGCATGGAAGAGGGAGTTTATCAGTCCGTGCTTTCCATGGATGCAGAGCCTGGAGATAATCTGCCTTTGACAAAGGAAATTACCTTGACAATCTGTATGAACGAGGCCGGACAAAAGGGGGACAGCAACCGGGTGGTCTTTGTGCCGGATGTGAGGAATGGGACAAGAGAGGAGGCGCAGAGTCAGCTGGAGGATGCAGGACTCAAGGTGAACTGGGCAGAGGTGGCGGATGATGCTCCTGTGGGGACGATTTTAAGTCAGGAACCTTTGGCCGGACAGTCAGTAAATGCAGGAACTTATGTGACAGTATACGTCAGTAAGGGAGCAGACCGGATTTACATGAAGAGTGTGGAACTGATGACAGAGTCAGAGGCCAGAGCGGAGATTGAAAGGCTGGGACTTACGGTGGGTTCCATTTCCAGACAATATAGTGACGACATTTCAGAAGGAAAGGTGATTTCCCAAAGTGTGCCGGCAGATACAGAGGTAAAGAAGGGGAGAGCAGTCAATTTGATTATCAGCAAGGGAAAGGACCCGGCCCGCAGCAGTTCCAAGGCAGCCCCATCTGCTGCAGATTCCCAGGCAGAGGAAGCGGCAAGACAGGCGGCAGAAGCATCCAGACAGGCAGCAGAAGCCCAAAGCCGTGCAGCAGAGACAACGCCTGTTATGGGAGGAACCCGTGAGTACACAGATGATTATGTGGAGGTTTGGGAGATTCTCTGGCTTCCGGAGGAGGATGTGAGGGAACAGGTTATGGACATGGAGCTTCGAATGGGGTCTGTTACCCGTGAGTACAGCGATGAGTACCCGGAAGGAACTGTGATGAAGCAGAAGCCAAAGCCTGGAAGCATGGTGAAAAAGGGAGTGAAAATGAATGTTGTCATCAGCAGGGGGCCGGAGCCTACGGAGCCGGAGACGGAAGAGATGACCAGTGAAGAAGAGCCGGAGATGAGCCAGATGGAGACAGAGGTGAGGGAGGAGGAGATCGAGACGGATAAAGAGGATGCTGTGGAGGAAGAGACATGATTTTGATACAGAAAGTCTGTCATTGGACAAGGATGGAAATATTATTGAACTGGGACTGGTAGGATCAAAGCTTGAAGATATTGATGCAAGGTATATCGGGCTGCTGAAATTTTCAAAATCCGGCTTAAAACAGATTGAGACGATCATGGAAGAGGCATATCGCAATTTTGGAGACCGGCCATGGCAGCAATCAGGCAAACCCGTGAGAAAGGCATATATGACCGATTTGCTTCAGGCTGTGATTGAGTCTGGAAAAAAGGTGAAAGCGGAATGTTTTCACAATGGTTGGTTGGAATTTGATACAAATGAGGATTATGAAAAGGCATGCAGATGGATGGAAGATGGTAGCATTCGGAAGTTTATACAGTTTTTTTAAATGCGTTGATTGGTTATAGTTTTTGATCATAAGCAGCAGGATCTGGTATGATTGGAAAAATACTTAAAAAGCAGAGATGGAGATATATGAAAAGCTTTATTTTTGGAGCAAAATCTGTAGCGATTGGTGTATGCAGAGCAATTAGAAGTTTATATCCGGAAAATCAAATCTCAGGTTTTTTGGTGTCTTCTCTTGAAAATAATCCTGAAAAGATAGAGGGAATCGATGCCAGAGAAATCAAAGAAGTTGGTTTTGCTTAAGCAGTCTGCGCAGGAGCCAGTGTGATTGCAGGGGGTTTCATTGGGGAAACGCTGGGCGTTTATGGGTGCGGCGATGGTGCGGCTGCGGGTCTCGGCATCTGCAATGGTCTTTGTAACCTTGTTCATGCCAGCTACCACAATGACGCTTTTCGGGCCAAAGATCAGGGCTGCCACCCGGTTCCCATTGCCATCAATATTGTAAAGCTGTCCGTCCTCGCTGATGGCATTGCTGCTCATAAGATAAGTGTCGCAGAGAAGAGCCTTGCACATCAGCTCCCGTCCCTCCTCCGGGGTGGCGGGGCTGGATACAAACTTAAGGCGTCGGCTCCTTGTAATTGCGGGTCTGAAATGCTATAATTTAGATAAGAAAGCCTTGCAAGGAATAAAAAAGAGAAAAAAGCGGAAAGCCAAAAGTGAAAGGAGAGGCCGGAGGATTATAAAACCAGACCGTTGCGAGCGGAAGAAATGGAGATGAATTCAATACTGTGTAATAGGTGGAATCGTGCCGCTCCCAGTTATTGTTGTTATTGGCGGGTTATGATGGCAAAAGAAAATTATAGCAGCAAGAAATAGGAGGAATAGCTTGGCAGCAAAAGATATAGTGACAAAAGATTATATAAAAGATGCGAAAGTCTTTGCAGACGCATTTAACTATTTGATATTTGGAGGGGAACCGATAATTGACCCATTGAAGCTTCATGAAATGGACACCACAGAAATTGGGATGCCCTATGGGGAGGGAAAGACAAGAGTTACTGTACAAAAATTTCGGGATGGGCTGAAGTACCTGACTGCTATGGAAGA
>CATLIJ010000171.1 GCA_949948825.1 uncultured Clostridiaceae bacterium | reverse complement strand
TATCATTCTGTGGAGGAAGGCGTCTACTATGTGATTGATAAAACAGATTATTGTGTAGTGGATGTGGTCAGTGAGCTGGACTGGAAAGAGTACAAAAAAGAGATGGATACAGATTCTGTGAGTCTGCCGGATAAGACAGACAAAAATCAGGATTCGGATCATACAAGTTCAAGGTATGATTTGGAAGAGGATGAGCCAGAGGGAAGCAGCCTGACAGATGAGGAGGCTTACAAGAAGATTATTAAGCTGAAGAGCCGTTATCCAGAGGGGAAGAAGTGGACCAATGACAATTCCCACAGATCTGGCTACAGAATGGGCTATGGATGTGCTGGTTTTGCTTTCCTGGTGCAGGATGAGGTGTTTGGCGAGCAGGCAAAGAAGTATCAATATGACAGTTTTGACTGGGATTCTCTTCGGGTAGGAGATCATCTGCGGGTTTATAACAGTATGGGCGGAGAACATTCGGTGATTGTCCTGACCATTGAAGATGATTACATCACCCTTTGCGAGGGCAATTATAATTCCTCCATCCACTGGGGAAGGAAGATGACCATGGAGGAGCTGGAGGGGGATTTCATTTATCGTGAGACCTGTTATGATGAGTAAAAAGGGTTAAGGCTGGGAGGTCTTTTCGTATGTCAGAGAAAAAGCAATTATTTGCCGGAATCGGATGCCGGGAGGGAAAGCCGGTTTCCCTGGGAAAAAGGGAAGGTGTGGGAAACCATTCCTTAAAGACCCTGGCCCATTATTACAATGACAATGGGGCGGACGGGCTTCTTCTTTGGGATTTATCCAAAAGTGATGAGGACCATGAACAGACCATAGGCATTGTGAAGGAGCTGGCCCGGAGAATGGATATTCCTATTATTACCGGAGGCCGGGTAAGGCGTCTGGAGGATGTGAAAAAGTATCTGTATGCTGGTGCAAAAGCTGTATTTCTGGATGGCTCGGATTTGGAGGAGGTGGATCTGATTCAGGAGGCAGCTAACCGGTTTGGCAGTGAGAAGATTTATGTGTGGCTGCCCTCGCCCCGCCTTTTAAGCCGGACAGAAGAATTTTCCAGGCTCGGCGCCTCCAGGATGATTCTGGATGTGAGCGGCAATGTGGAGATGCTGGAGGGAGACAGTTTTGCTCAGACAGAAAGCTCCTTTTTGTTTCTTTGTAATGACAGCCAGACGCCGGTGGTATCCGTCTGCATGGCGGCAAAGGCCTGTGCCGGAGTGGTTCTGACTGGTCCGAAGGAAGGCAATGACTGTATGGAGCTGAAGCAGGAATTAAGAAGACGGGGCATTCAGACCGGCATTTTTTCCAGCAGTATGGAATGGGCGGAATTTAAGACCAATGAGCACGGGCTTATGCCAGTGATTGTTCAGGATTACCGAACAGACCAGGTGCTGATGCTGGCATATATGAATGAGCAGGCATTCCAGGACACGCTGCAGACCGGAAAGATGAATTATTACAGCCGCAGCCGCAAAGCTCAATGGCTGAAAGGGGAGACGTCAGGACATTTCCAGTATGTGAAGTCTCTTTCTCTGGATTGTGACAATGACACGATTCTTGCCAGGGTCCACCAGCTTGGACCGGCATGCCATACGGGAAATGCCAGCTGCTTTTTCCGGACTCTGGCCGCAAAGGAGTATAAGGAGTCCAATCCTCTCAAGGTTTTTGAAGAGGTATTTTCCGTGATTCTGGACCGGAAGGAGCATCCAAAGGAAGGGTCTTATACCAACTATCTGTTTGACAAGGGCATTGACAAGATCCTGAAAAAGGTGGGAGAGGAAGCCACGGAGATTGTGATTGCGGCAAAGAATCCGGATGCAGAGGAAGTAAAATATGAGATTTCGGATTTTCTGTATCATGTGATGGTGCTTATGGCAGCCAAAGGGATAACCTGGGAAGAGATTACAGAGGAGCTGGCAAACCGGTGAGGGATGGAAGCGGTCTCTGAACCAATAACTGGCAGTTTTTAAAATGTAATATTTCCACTCCTGTCCGAATAGGATAGATTAATCATGTGCAGGAGTGGGACAGGAATGAAAAGGAATCAAGTGCATGGGCTGATGGTGGGAATCACCATCGGCTTTGCTTTTTGGGGGCGGGCGCAGGCAGGGGCTGTGGGAGATGCACAGGAAGTCAGAATGCGTGCGGCAGTGGAGGAAAACGCTGTGGCAGACGTGTGGGCAGCGGAAATGGCTGTTCCGCTGAAAGGAATGCGTGTGTCGGCAAAGGAAACCGCTGTGCTGGGTGTTTCGTCGGCTGAGACGGATGTGCCATCAGCTAAAACGGGTGAGCCGGCAGAGAAAACCGCTGTGCCGGCAAGCGGAATGAATGTATCAGAAGACCAATATTTGGGAATAATGCAGGCAGCGGCAGAGACAGACAAAAAACAGGTCCGGCTGTATGCTCAGTCAGCTGTGCTGATGGATGGGGATAACGGACGTATACTCTATGAGAAGGAGGGGGATGTGTTCCGCTCCATGGCAAGCACAACCAAGATTATGACTTGTATTCTTGCTCTGGAAAAGGGAAAGCCTTCGGAGATCTGTACTGTGTCAGAGACAGCAGCAGCTCAGCCAAAGGTTCATTTGGGGGCAGGGAAGGGAACCCGGTTTTATTTGAAGGATCTTTTGTATTCTTTGATGCTGGAGTCTCACAATGACTCGGCAGTTATGATTGCAGAGCAGATTGGCGGCAGTGTGGAGGGGTTTGCAGACATGATGAACGAGAAGGCAAGAGAGCTGGGGTGTAAGAACACCTGTTTTCTGACTCCAAACGGGCTGGACAGGACTTACCGGACGCCGGAGGGAAAGGAATACGTTCACGGCACGACTGCAGAGGATTTAGCGGCAGTAATGCGGTATTGCATCAAAGAATCTCCCAGAAGAAAGGAATTTCTGGAAATCACCCGCACCTCCGGGTATGCTTTTACTGATGTGGAGGGAAAACATTCTTTTTCCTGTGTGAATCACAATGCCCTGCTGTCCATGATGGAGGGGCTTTTGACCGGAAAGACCGGTTTTACAGACAAAGCCGGGTATTCCTATGTGGCAGCTCTGGAGGATGAGGGGAGAACGTATATTCTGGTTCTTTTGGGAAGTGGATGGCCGCCTCACAAAACCTACAAATGGGCAGATGCAAGGGCTCTGTTTGATTACGGGAAGGAAAATTACCATTTTCAGGAGGTGTACCGGGAGCCGGAACTTGAGAAGATTCCGGTTTTGGACGGCATTCCTGTGACAGGAGAGGCGCCGGAGGCCGGAGAGGACAGCAAGACCGCTTCCCTGCCCTCAGAGGCAGCCGTCTGGCCGGTGCTCCGGCTAAAGGAGGAGGAAAAGCATTTTCAGATTCCTCTTTCCGGGGATGAAAAGGTGGAGCCTGTGTCTGAGCTTCCGCATCGCCTTTCTGCTCCGGTAAAGGAACGGCAGCAGATTGGGGCAATCCATTATGTTCTGGAGGGAAAGATTCTTCGCACAGACCCGGTTTATGCAGACCGGACCGTTCCGAAAATCGACTGGAAATACTGTGCAGAACAGCTGTGGGAGAGATTCTGGAGATTAAATCTGGCATTTCAGGAAAAAATTACAAAAACCGCTTGAATTTTGTCCCGCGACATTATACAATTATAATCGGCAGAAATTGGAGTTACTATGCGGAAACTTGTCAAAATTTTAACATTTTGGACAAAGCCGTAATATTTTAAAATGGAGGATTGCAAAATGAGTAATTCAGCACAAACGTCAGCAAGTAGCAGAATCCGTGCATTGCTTGATGAGAACAGTTTTGTTGAAGTAGGTTCTTACATCACTGCAAGAGCCACTGATTTCAACATGGCTGACAAGGAAACTCCTGCAGATGGCGTAATCACCGGTTACGGCACCATTGACGGAAGCCTTGTGTACGTGTACAGCCAGGACGCCGCTGTACTGGGCGGTTCTTTGGGCGAGATGCACGCGAAGAAAATCAGCAGTATCTATTCCATGGCCATGAAGATGGGAGCGCCGGTGATCGGACTCATTGACTGTGCCGGCCTGCGTTTACAGGAGGCGACAGATGCGCTGAACGGCTTTGGTCAGATGTATTTGAGTCAGGCCATGGCCTCTGGCGTGATTCCTCAGATCGCAGCTGTGTTCGGCACCTGCGGCGGAGGGATGGCGGTGTCTTCCGCTATGGCAGATTTCCTTTTTATGGAAGAAAAGAAAGGAAAGCTTTTTGTGAATTCTCCCAATGCCCTGGAAGGAAACCGTGTGGAAAAGTGTGATACCTCAAGCGCTGCATTCCAGAGCGAGAATACAGGGCTGGTGGATTTTACAGGAGACGAGGATGCCATCTTAAGTCAGATCCGCAGTCTGGTTGCCATTCTTCCGGCTAACAATGAAGATGATATGTCATACAGTGAGTGCAGCGATGATTTGAACCGGGTATGCGCCGGACTGGAGAACTGTGTGGGCGCTTCTGACATTGCCCTGACTCAGATTTCAGATAACGGCTTTTTCCTGGAGGTGAAGAAAGCTTATGATCCTTCCATGGTAACAGGCTTTATCCGTCTCAACGGAACCACTGTGGGCTGTGTTGCCAACCGGACCGAGCTTTACGGTGACAATGGGGTGAAGGAGGAGGAGTATGAGCCAGTGCTCACTTCCCATGGATGTGAGAAGGCAGAGAAATTTGTCTCCTTCTGCGATGCTTTTAACATTCCTCTTTTGACTCTGGTGAATGTAAAGGGATACAAGGCCAGCAAGTGTACGGAGCGCAAGATTGCCAAGGCCGCAGGCCGCCTGACCTATGCCTTTGCCAATGCCAGTGTTCCCAAAGTGACCGTGGTGACAGGGGAAGCTTATGGAACCGCTTATCTGACCATGAACAGCAAATCCATTGGGGCGGACATGGTCTATGCATGGCCCACAGCAGTGATTGGAATGATGGACCCCACAGCAGCAGTGAAGATTATGTATGCGGACGAGCTGTCAGGGGCAGAAGACAGCCTGGGACTGATTCAGGAGAAGGCAGGCCAGTACCGGGAGCTTCAGTCCAGCGCCATAGCAGCTGCAAAAAGAGGCTATGTGGATGATATCATTGAGGCATGCGATACCAGAAAACGTGTCATTGCTGCTTTTGAGATGCTGTTTACCAAGAGAGAGGACCGTCCGGACAGAAAACACGGAACGGTCTAGGATGAGGTGACGTGTATATGAGACAGATTAAAAAACGGTTTTGGTTAATGGTGTGCGCGGCTCTGTGCCTGTGCATGCTGTCCGGATGTTCCGCTGCTGAGACGGATACAAAAGAACTGGATACAAGCATTGCCAATGCGCTTTGCCAGACAGCAGAAGCAGATCTGACCGCTTTTTCCAGGATAGAGGAAGGGAAGCAGCTGGATGAGATGGAAGCAGCTGCCAAGAAGATGAAGGACAATGCCCTAATCGGGGGGCTTTCTTCCTGGAGAAGCATTATGCCGGAGACAGGAAAGATGGTGGAGATTGTTTCCAGCGAAGCCATGGAGACTGAGGACGGCGGTTACGAATGTATCGTAAATGCAGTTTTTGAAAAGCGGAACGTGGAATTTAAGGTCTTCTATGAGGAGAGCAATGGCATGCTTTCAGCCACTTCCTTTTCCTTTACCCCGGAATACACCACAGGGGAGAAGATGGCAAAGGCTGCCATGAATACAGCCATGGGTATGGGAACCGTGTTCCTGGTTTTGATTTTTATTAGTGTGCTGATCAGCTGCTTTAAGTATATCAACGCCTGGGAGAACAGCCAGAAGGCGGCAAAAGCTTCCTCTGCTCCCCCGGCCCCTGCTCCTGCCCCCACAGACGTTCTGACAGCAGAGGATCTGACGGATGATCTGGAGCTGGTGGCAGTGATTACAGCGG
>CATLIJ010000170.1 GCA_949948825.1 uncultured Clostridiaceae bacterium | reverse complement strand
TACCGATATACAAGGGGAATTTTTATACAAAAGCACGCAGCTATATGCGAACGGTAAGAAAGAGGAGATTGATAAAGAATTGCGCCTTTTTAGAAGATTTCATAAAATGCTTTTAAAATATGTGTCTCACCCATTATCTTATCAGCTGGGTATTTTTACGGGTATCTTTCATGCAGTTGAGTTTTTGATGAATTATTTAACCACAATGAGAAAGAAAGAGATCAAATTGGATGCTTTATTTGAAAAGGAAATAAACAAAAAGATACTATTTTATTTACATACTCATCCAAGCAGTCAGCATAAGGTAATAGCAGAGGCGATTGGTGTACAAGTGAATTATTTAAGTCAGCAGATGAGAGAACTGGAGAAGGCTGGTGGAATAGTTCGTTATGGCATTGACAGAAGAAGCTTTTATGAGTTGACTTTGGATGGACAAGCATTTGTGCAAAGGAAAGAAAAACAGAAAAATGAATGTTCCTATTTTGATCGGATTCTTGAAGAAACTGGACAGGAAGATAAATGGGAAAACAATCTTTTGGGTTTGGAAGACGAGTTTATGAATGGTTGTGAGAATACATATTGGACAGAAAAATTTATCTATGGAAGTAGAGAAAAATTGACATTGCAAAAAGTATTATTATAAAAGCATAGTAGTAAAAGAAATATTTGGTATTCAGTCGCATTTGGAAGGAAGATATCAAGATGAGTAACATAAAAGAGTTGATTTTGCAGCTGGATCAATATGAACCAAGATGGCAGGAATATATAAAGAATAATGACGATAGTAAAGTTTCTAATATCTCCGGATTTCGCGAGAAAATTGCAGATTTGTTATTGGGAGTCAGGCAGCTCATAAAATTGGAGGATGAAGATTCCATAAATGAGATGAAAGCCATGATTACTGAGGATGGTCTTGCAGATAGTATAATTGGACAAGCGGATAAGCTGTTGACTCATTATAAATCTATGAAGCCTTTACGATTGATGGAGAAAAGAAATTTAAAATTATGTAAAGAGTTTTTAAATGATGCATTAGAAAATTATATTGTTCGTTATGATTGGAAATGGATAGACAAATTTGAGAATTATGATTTTACAAGCAGTGAAGAAATTAAAAAGGTGTTGGAGTCATTGGAAGTTTTAACAGATTATTATGTTGGAAATGCTATCACTGAAAAAAGAATTTCAGAAGATTTTCTGGAAGAAACAGATTTATCAAAAGAGATTTGCGATTATTATGCTAAATTAATGATTCGGTTTTATCAAGACATTAAATTTAACTTAATATTTGAAGGTATTGAACGCCTGAATAAGAGAGTTAAGAATTTAGAGAAGAAAATATCCTCCTGAAACATTGATTTTTACATGTACTGTCAGCAAAATACATGATATGATTAACACTACACGCAAGAGCATACTTATTTGCCAAAGAATCAGGAGCTGTTTTTAAATAATAAAATTTTAAAATGATGAAAACGGCCTGGAAATAGTTTGGCTCATGGGAATAACAAAAGTGGGAGGATGAGAAGCTATGGAGCATATGGAAAAAGCGGAAAACAGAGAAGACAACATTTACCATGCCCGTCTGGAACGTCATCTGGATGAATTAAAGTGGCTGTACATGGAGTTGTATGATAATCAGTGGTTTTTTGATGATCTGATGGCCCATTTGTACCAGTTTTTTGCAGAGCGGAAGCCCTCTTTAAAGAAGCTGGATGAGACGAGGGAGAAGAATCCGGACTGGTACCGGAAGAACGGAATGCTGGGAATGATGCTGTATGTGGACCAGTTTGCAGGCAATCTGGAGGGAGTGCGCAAAAAGCTGGATTACATTAAGCGGTGTAAGGTGAATTATATTCATCTGATGCCTCTTTTGGATACAGTGGAGGGTCGTTCAGATGGCGGTTATGCGGTGGCAGATTTCCGGAAGGTTCAGGAAAAGCTGGGGACAATGGAGGATTTGGAGCGGCTGGCTGACCAGTGTCACAAACAGGAGATCAGCGTATGCCTGGATTTTGTCATGAACCATACATCAGAAGACCATGAGTGGGCAAAGCGTGCCAGAGCAGGTGAAAAAGAATATCAGGACCGGTATTTCTTCTTTGACAATTACTCCATTCCAGCCATGTATGAGAAGACAGTGCCGCAGGTATTTCCCACCACAGCGCCAGGGAATTTCACGTATCTTCCGGAACGCCGGGAATTTGTGATGACCAGCTTTTATCCTTATCAGTGGGATCTGAATTACCGCAACCCGGTGGTGTTCAATGAGATGGTGTATAATTTCCTGTATCTGGCCAATCAGGGAATTGATGTGCTGCGGATTGACGCAGTGCCGTATATCTGGAAGCAGCTGGGAACGGACTGCCGGAACCTGCCTCAGGTTCATACGATTGTCCGGATGATGCGGATGATCGGGGAGATTGTGTGTCCGGGGATTGTGCTCCTTGGGGAGGTTGTGATGGAGCCGGAGAAGGTTGCGCCTTATTTTGGAACTGTGGAGAAGCCAGAGTGTCATATGCTTTATAATGTGACTACTATGGCAACTACCTGGCATACTGTGGCTACGCGGGATGTGAGACTGTTAAAGCGTCAGATGGAGATTGTAAGCAGCCTGCCGTCTGATTATACGTTCCTGAATTATTTAAGATGCCATGATGATATTGGCTGGGGACTGGATTATCCTCTTCTGGAACAGTGGGGGATGAAGCAGGTGCCTCATAAAAAATATTTGAACGACTATTTTACCGGGAGACGGCCAGACAGCGTCAGCCGGGGTGAGCTATACAATGAAGATTTAGTTACAGGAGATGCGCGGTTCTGCGGAACCACAGCTTCTATGTGTGGTGTGGAAAAGGCTGGTTTTGAACAGAACGAGGCTGCCATGGGCGCTGCGATTCAGATGGATGTGATGCTCCATGCCTATATGCTGTTTTTGTCAGGGATTCCTATGCTGTACAGCGGAGACGAGATTGGTCAGGTCAATGATTATACCTACAAGGAAGATCCCAACAAAGCGCCAGATTCCAGATATATTCACAGAGGGAAATTTGTGTGGGATCTGGTGGACAACATTGACAAGCCAGAGACTGTACAGGGAAGGCTGTTCCACCGTTTGTCCCGTCTGGAGGCGATTCGTGCAAAAGAGGCAGTGTTTGATGCGTCTGCAGGCTTCCGCACTCTGGAGACCTGGGATGATTCTGTCCTGGGCCTGATTCGGGAAAGTGAACATGGCAAGATGATTGGTCTCTTTAATTTCAGCGAAGAGCCAAGAATTGCATGGATTGATGAGCGGGACGGAATTTACCGGGATTTGGTCAATGGAAATGAGATGGAAGCAGCAGCGGTGCGGGTGGACGGACATGGATTCTATTGGCTGAAATTGAAAAATGGTGACGAACCGGAGTGGGAAGAAGAGCCAAAAGAGGCGGAGGCCGGAGCAGTGAAGCCGGAAGAAGAGCCAAAAGAGGCGGAGACCGGAGCGGCGAAGCCGGAAGAAGAGTCAAAAGAGGCGGAGACAAAGTCCGTAAAGCCGAATGGAAAATCAGATGTGCCCAAGGATAAGCCCAAAAAGGCAGAGGACAGACCAGCTGGAGCTCAGACAAAGAAAGCAAAAAAATGAAAATTATCCCTGAATATTTCTTGCCTGGATGGACAGAATAGTTTTTGTACAAAGGAAGTACAAAACAAAAAACAGGTGAGACCATGGGCAAACCAGATAAGAAACTGAAGAAAATTTTATGTATTTTGGGAGTCACGGGGGCAGTATACGGAACGTTCCGTTATCTGCTGCCTCTGGTGGTTCCCTTTTTGATGGCCTGGGGGCTGGCTCTTTTGCTGCGCCCCTCCTCTTTCTGGCTGGCGCAGCGCTGCCGGGTTTTGGTAAATCTGCGGGGCAGAAAAAGAATGATTGGCATTCCGGTTGGGGTGATTGGGGTGACAGAACTTGTTCTGGCGCTGACTTTTTTGTTTACCGTGATCTATTTTGGGGGGCGTAAGCTTTGTCTGGAGGCAGGAATGTTTCTGAATCAGATTCCCATATGGGTGGAGGAGATGGATGTATGGCTCACGGAAATGTGCCATAAGATCGAAGAGTGCTTTTGCCTGAATCCCAACTGTCTGGTGCTTTTGATGAGAGAGATGCTTCAGGGACTGGCAGACAGCGTCAAACAGGCAGCCATGCCGTATTTGATGGTCAATTCGGTCACTGTTTTCCGGGTGGGGATGGAGATTACTGTGGTGTCCGTAATTCTGCTGGTGTCAGTAGGAATGATTCTGCAGGAGATGGACCGGTGGAAGCGCCGTTTTCTCCGTTCGCTGTTTCAGGAAGAATATGAACGAATCAGCCGCTGTCTGGCGATTACTGCTAATGCCTATTTAAAAACCCAGGGGATTATCATGCTTTTCACTACCTTGATTTGCACCGGAGGATTTTGGCTGTTGAAAAATCCTTATTATATTCTGGCAGGCATCAGTATTGGCATTCTGGATGCTCTTCCCATTTTCGGAACCGGAACTGTGCTGGTTCCCTGGGGGATTTTTTGCCTTTTTCAGAAAAGGTGGGGAGAGGGGCTGATTCTGATTGCTCTTTATCTGATCTGTTATTTCCTGCGGGAGGTTCTGGAGGCAAAAATGATGGGAAACCAGGTAGGGCTTTCTCCTCTGGAAACATTGATTTCCATGTATGTGGGATTGCAGCTGTTTGGAATTGCTGGTTTCCTCCTTGGCCCAATCGGACTGCTTCTTATTGAAGAAATGGTAAATCTTTATTACAATTTTTAGAAGGGTATATATCTTTAAAAAAAGTTATGATATACTGAAAAGGAAAAAAACGCCATAAAAATTCAAGGGCAGAAATGGAGCAAAAAGATGACAGAAGGATATGATCTGATTATAGTTGGTTCTGGTCCTGCCGGACTGGCAGCTGCAATCTATGCCCAGCGGGCAAAGCTGCATACATTGGTGCTGGAGAAAGCGACCATGAGCGGCGGCCAGGTATTGAATACGTATGAGGTGGACAATTATCCGGGTCTGCCAGAGATGAACGGCTTTGATTTGGGAGTGAAATTCCGGCAGCATGCAGAGAAGCTGGAGGCAGAATTTGCAGAAGATGAGGTCCGGCAGATTGTGCTGATGGCAGAGGGAAATAAGGAGCTTCAGGCAGCAGAGCTGCAGGCACAGGAGGCTGGGGCCGGAGAAGGGAAAAGATATCTGCAAAAGGCAGAGGATTCTTTTTTGGAACAGCAGGAAGGTCTGGTATGGAAGCGGGTCATTGGAAAAAAGCAGGACTATATGGCAAAAGCAGTGATTATTGCTTCCGGCGCGACCCACCGGAAGCTTCAGATTCCGGGAGAAGCAGAATTTGCAGGACGGGGAATCAGCTACTGCGCCACTTGCGACGGGGCATTTTTTAAGAAGAAGGTGACAGCAGTCATCGGCGGAGGAGACGTGGCATTGGAGGATGCTGTTTTTCTGTCCAGAATGTGCCGCCATGTGTACTTAATTCACCGAAGAGATGAACTTCGGGGAGTAAAGATTTTGCAGGAAAGGGTTTTTGCTCTGGATAATGTGACTGTGATATGGGACAGCATTGCAGAAGAGATTACAGGAAGCCAGAAGGTGGAAGGGCTGACCCTTAAAAACGTAAAGACCGGCAAGCATTCCCAGCTGGCAGTGGACGGAGTGTTTATTGCTGTGGGAATTACTCCTAACAGTGGGCCGTTTGAGGGGCTGGTATCCATGGACCATGGATATATTGAGGCAGAGGAAGACGGCAGGACCGATGTTCCGGGCATTTTTGCTGCCGGGGATGTGCGGACAAAACAGCTTCGGCAGATTGTGACAGCTGTGGCGGACGGAGCCAATGCAGTGGTCAGTGCAGAGCACTATCTGACTCATGCTGCAGTGTAGGCTGACCGGGACAGCTGTTAG
>CATLIJ010000169.1 GCA_949948825.1 uncultured Clostridiaceae bacterium | reverse complement strand
TATTGGCTTTAACATTATGGTGGCTACAAGAAATTATGCCCAGTATGTGAAGGAAGCTGTGAAGGCAGGAGCAGATTTGATTATCTCCGGCGCCGGATTGCCGGTGGAGCTGCCAGGATATCTGGAGGAGGCGAAAAGGATTGCCGGGGAAGCGGGAAAAGCGGTGCAGACAAAGCTGGCTCCGATTGTATCTACGGCAAAGTCTGCTATGATGATCTGCAAAATGTGGGACAGAAAATATAAAAAGGTTCCGGATCTGATGGTAATTGAGGGACCTCTTGCAGGGGGGCATTTGGGATTTTCCAGGGAGCAGCTGGCGGAATATGGGGCAGATACAGATAATGTGCCGGAGACCTTTGATGCAGAGGCATATGATGAAGAGATCCGCGGCATTTTAAAGGTAGTAAAGCAGTATGAAGAAAAGTATGAGCAGCCGATTCCTGTAGTTCTTGCAGGGGGGATTTACACCCGCGGGGATGTGGAACATGCCATGGAGCTGGGAGCAGACGGGGTGCAGGTTGCCACCCGGTTTGTGACCACCAGGGAGTGTGATGCTCCCATGTCCTATAAGCAGGCATATATAGATGCAAAAAAAGAGGATATTGTTATTACCAAAAGTCCGGTAGGCATGCCTGGACGGGCGATTAAAAACAGATTCCTAGATTATGTTTCAGAACAGAAGACAAAGATTGAGCATTGCTATCAGTGTCTGGAGCATTGTGATCCAAAGAAGATTCCTTATTGTATTACAAAGGCATTATCCAATGCTGCCGAGGGAGATTTGGACCATGCATTGCTGTTTTGCGGAAGCAATGCTTACCGGGCGGACAAAATAGAAACAGTGGAAGAAGTCATATGGGACCTGATGGGATTGCCGTCAGGGGTTTCGTAACAATTTCATCATAATTTAGGAATCCTGTCCATAGATTAAAACAAAAGAGTGCGAAGAGAGCATGAAAAATGTTAAACTATCTGTGGAGCTTTATGATTCTGGCAGGAATTATGTGGGGGGCAGCCAATAATACTTTGGATGCAGTGACTCAGAGTATTGTGGATTCAGCAGGGGATGCAGTGAAGCTGTGTCTTACCATGGCAGGAATTATGTCCTTTTGGTGCGGAATTTTGGAAATCGGAAATCGGGCAGGGTTGATTGAATGGCTGGCAGAAAAGATGGGGCCAATGTTGTCTTTTCTGTTTCCGGATTTGGAGAAAGATCATCCGGCCCGTCTGCCGATTGCAGTGAATATGGTGGCTAATATGCTGGGGCTTGGCATGGCGGCCACTCCTGCGGGGCTGGAGGCTATGAAGCTTCTTGGCGGAGAGCCAGGGCAGAACAGAGCCAGTGATGCTATGTGTACATTTCTGATAATCAATATTTCTTCCCTGCAGCTGGTGCCGGTCAGTATGATTGCATATCGCACCCAGTACGGCTCCGGGAATCCTGCGGCGATTTTAGGTCCGGCGTTGATTGCCACAGGCTGTTCTACTTTGACTGCTGTTATTTTCTGTAAGCTGGTCCGGCTTTGGAAGGTGGTGGCAGAAAAATGATTTCGTGGATTTCCCGGATTTTAGTGCCTTTGATCATCAGTTATATTGTAGGCTTTGGAGTGTTGTCAAAACGTCCGGTGTTTGATGATTTTCTGGCAGGGGCAAAGGATGGAATGAAGACAGCAGCAGAGCTTCTGCCTGTCTTGGCAGGGCTTTTGACTGCAGTGGGAGTGCTTCGGGCTTCTGGTCTTTTGGAGGCTGTGTGCAGTTTACTTTCTGCTCCGGCAGAGTGGCTGCATTTGCCGGAGCCGCTGATTCCTCTGGCTCTGGTGCGTCTGATTTCCAATTCAGCTGCTACAGGGCTGGCGCTGGATATTTTTAAAAGCTATGGGCCGGATTCTTATTTAGGCATGGCGGCTTCTGTTATGATGAGTTCTACGGAAACCGTATTTTATTGTGTCAGTATTTATTTTGGTTCCATACATGTTACAAAAACCCGTTATGTGCTGCCAGGAGCATTGATTGCTACTGCCGCGGGCATTGGGGCAAGTGTTTTTTTAAGTAAACCTTTATAAAGAACAGATTTTTCACAAAATAGACACAACCTTGTAAGAATTTTCTAAGGAATTGCAGGTTGCCTGACTGGGTAAAATCATGTATAATCATTGGGAAGCTTTTGTCTTCCGAAAGAGTGAGGGAGATCTGTGGATACTTATGAGACGCTGAACAGCATATTGGTCAATCTGTTTCGGGATGTGATGGATCTGGAAGAAAGGGCGATCATTACTTCGGAATACCGGGATATTACCAACAATGATATGCATGTCATACAGGCTGTTGGACTTGGGGAGCCGAAGAATATGTCTGCTATCGCCAAAGCGCTTTCTGTGACAGTGGGGACGCTGACCATTGCCATGAACAGTCTGGTAAAGAAAGGATATGTACATCGGGAACGGGGAAAAGAAGATCGTCGGGTTGTATACATTTCTTTGTCAGAAAAGGGAAAGCGGGCATACCAGCATCATGAGAATTTTCATCGTCATATGATTGACGAGATTTTGGAGGATCTTACAAAAGAGGAGACAAAAGCACTGGTGAAATCATTGACAAAGCTGGATCAGTGGTTTCGGAGATTTCAGGAGGATGAATAAGGAGGCAATTTGGATTATGAAAAAAATGATTGCAGGTAAGATCCGGCCAGTTCTTTGTGTGGTTGGTATGATGATGATTTGTTCTCTGGCGGCTTGTACCCCTACGCCTCAGAAGCAATTGGCAGCAGAAGAGAAGAAGATGCAGGAAGTGGATGAGAAGCTTCCGGATGCCAATGCGCCGGAGCTGGATGTGGTGTCCATTTACAGTGTGAGCGAGGATGGTTCTAAGCTGGAAGGAACTATGGATGCTGTGGAGGAGCTGACTCCAGAGGTACTGGTACAGCTTTTGATTCAGTATGGTGTGCTGGAAGAAGGTACAGAGCTTGTAAGCTTTGAGGCAGAGGGATCACCCAGCAGCGGAGAGGCAGGTCCCGGCGCAGGAGGGAATACCAAGGAGTATGGAGTTTTGAACCTGAGTCAGTTCCCGGATAAAGGGAACAATATGCTTCTTCAGGCTGTGGCCAATACGTTTCTGGAGAATATGAATGTGGTTTATATGACGATTCAGGTCAATGGGGAAACTGTGGCCGAGAATCTGTCTATGGTAGATGCAGGAAAATAAAAGCGAAGAACCCCCGGAATCTGTTTTTAGATTCCGGGGGTTCTTCGTTTTTATTATGATGTTTGATTTGCAAGCCAGGTAGTGAAGTAAGCCTGGATTACGTCAAAGGGAGCATCGCCCATGTTTAAAAGGAAGGTGTGGAATTCCCTGGCATCGAATTTTTCTCCCAGCTTTTTTTCTGCTGTTTCCCGCATATTGAGAAATTCCATACAGCCTACATAGTAGGAAAGATAGTTGGAAGGATTTTCGATCATGGCATTGTACATGGCGTCTGTCAGCGTTCCGGGATCTTCATAATAGTTCAAAAGGTATTCCCGCACCTGGTCTTTATTCCATCCCATGTAGTTAATATATACATCCAGACAGGCGTGGAGGCCAAGAGAGGCGATGGAATTGGCAGCCAGGAGCTCTCCCATCTCTGGTGTCAATCCATTGTCCATGGTATAGGAGAGATGTTCTACATAGGTTGCCCAGCCTTCACTGTAGCCTTTAAAGGAAAGCAGATTGCGGACATTGGAATTACAGTGTGTGTGAAAATATACGTTTTGATATAAATGTCCGGGATAGCCTTCGTGGGCAATGGTGTTATACAGCTCGTTATTGGAAAATCTTGGGTTTTCATTAATAAAAATCACATTGTTTTGGTAATCATCTATGGGAGATACCAGGTAAAAGGCAGGGCTTAAGGACAGTTCCAGGGATTTGGGAACCGTCTTTAAGGTATAGCTGCATTCTGCAAGGGAGGGAAATTCCTTCAGTGACAGTTCTTTAAGCTCTTCCATAATATCTTCCGGCTTGGTCTGACGGTAAGAAAAGGTGTCCAGCTGATCCATCAGTTCCGGATGAAAACGGAGAAGAAGGGAGGTTTTGGCCAGCTGTTTGTTCATCATCAGCTCCATATCCTTTAAAAGGTCTTCTATGGAGGCATAGGAGCTGCCTGTGGCGGAGTAAACCAGGTACTCATAGTATTCTTTTCCTTTTGGATAACCGCACAGTCCTTTATCATTTACGCCAGTGCCGCGAAGCTCGTTCAGACCGTCAATGAGCATCTGATAGGCAGGGACAAAATGATTTTTCAGCATATCCAGATTTTGCTGGCGGTAGGTATTTTTCTCTTCTTCTGTCAGCTCCGGAAGAGTGTCCAGGCGGCTGTTAAAGGTGTCAACCATAAAGTTATTGTCATCCGTCAGCAGATAGCTCTGACAGGATTCGATTACATGGTCAAGGGTGCTGTCGCTCATCATCAGTCCGGCTTCTGACTTCTTCCGTTGGAAATCTATCAGCTCTTTATAATATTCATCAATATTTTCCAGAAGCTTCAGGTAATCATCCACATCTTCTTTTTTATAAAAAATGTATTCAGACAACAGAATGGGAAGCTGAGCCTGTACGCCGATGGTCACAGAGACTGGCTGACTGTACAGCTCTAGACCATAGCTTTTTTCTTCTGTTTTTAAAAAGCTTTGAAGAATGCGCAGGGTAAGGCGTTGTTCTTCTGTCAGAAGAATCGGGTCATAGCGGTCCAGGGCTTTTTTCAGGTTTTGCTGTTCTTCTCTTGCTTCGGCCATGTCCTCCAGACTTATGTGGCCATACAGGCTTTGAGCTTCCGTAATACCAAAGGCAGAGGGTTCCTTTAGCATGAAATGCATATCCAGAAGTCTTCCGCTGATTTCATTTTTAAACAGTTCTTCCATTTCCTGGTCAAACTGTCTCTGAGATTTCAGCTGATCTTCTTCAAAGTGTTCATAGCTATGTGCCACATTTTCTATATAGGGAGCTGCTGTGGTGGGAGTTAAATCCTCCTCCTTTTTGGAGCAGCCGCTAAAGGACAGGGAACAGAGCAGCAGAAATACCAGAATCAGGCTGATTGTGCGCTTTTGAGTTTTCATTTGGCATCCTCCGGAATTGTTTTTTATTTAATATAAACTATATTCGGGAAAAAAACAACTTAAAACAGGAAATCATGGGGATTCCATATTTTAGCGGAATATAGTATAATAAAAAAAATGATTGGTTTTGAAAGTTGGAAAGGGAGTTGGTGTAGATGATAAGGAGAGGTTTTGCGGTTGGCTGTGTTTTTTGTCTGGCTTTTGGAATGACTGTTTTTGCAGAGGAGGCGGATGGCAGTGACAGTCAGGGGCCTGGGGTTGTGGGAGTGGAGTTGAATCAGGAGAAGCTTCGGCCAGAGGATAATGGGCCTGGGGTTGCCAGATGGGGGCAGGATGAGAAGGGATGGTTTTACCGGGAGCCAGGAGAAAAGTATGTGGTTTCTGACTGGAAGGAAGTAGACGGGAAGTGGTATCATTTTGATGAAGAGGGGTATATGGAAACCGGGTTGATTCTGGTGGACGGAATTCCTTATTTTCTGGAAGAGGATGGAGCCATGGTCCGGGAGGAAAGCAGGGTGATTGATGGGAGGACGTATCATTTTGATGGTTCCGGGGCAGGAAAGGTGGAATGGCCTTATAAGCAGCCTCTTTTGATTCCCCCGGATTCGGAAAAATCAGATTTCCATAAGTCAGTGGATGCCATAGCAGATTCGATTCTGGCAGGAATCACTCATGAGGGAATGAGCCAGAGAGAGAAGGCAGTGGCCATTTATCATTGGGTGAAGGGAAATTTAAGATACAGCGGCTATTCTCCTGTGGGAGACTGGGTGGGAGGCGCTTATGATGGCATGAGAAAACGTCACGGGGATTGTTATACCTATTTTGCTACTTCAGCAGAGCTTTTGAACCGGGC
>CATLIJ010000168.1 GCA_949948825.1 uncultured Clostridiaceae bacterium | reverse complement strand
CATTATACTTTTCCGATTTTCGCACATAGGAACCAGTGTAAGGCCGGGAATTGCGGTCTGTTTTGGAGACATCTGTCTTCGGAGAATCTTTTGTAAGGGAAGCTTTTTCCAAAGAGACAGCATCAGTGGAATCCGGATCTGCTGCTTCAGCCAGCTGGGCCAGATATTGGGCCTTTAAGGCTGCTTCCATTCGGGTCTGCTCCTCCTCCTGAATTTTTCTTTTCATGGCATCAGCAGCTTCCTTTGAATCCATTAAAGGGCCGCCGCAGTCGCTGCAAACGGTAATTCCGTCAATAAATTCCATGTCGCATTTGGGGCAATAAGGCATATTAGATTCCTCCCTTTTGTAATCTGTCGTAAAGATACGATTTATCCATTATAATTCATGGCTTTTCATCCGTCCAGCATTTTTAAAAATATTGCTTCCATTTCCGGATGAAATAAGATAGAATAGGGGAAGGCATATTTTGGAAAGGAATAGCAGAATCTATGAAAACGTCTGTGCTTTTAAAGCGTTTTGTCCCTTATTATAAAAGATATTGGAAGACCATGGCTTTTGATTTGTTTTGTGCGTCTTTAACTACTGTGTGTGAGCTGGTGTTTCCCATGCTCCTTCGGTATATTACCAACCAGGGAACCACCCATCTTGCTTCTCTTACTGTGGGAGTAATTCTGAAAATCGGGGGAATTTATTTTGTATTGCGCATTGTGGATGGACTTGCAGCGTTTTACATGGCATACACAGGACATGTAATGGGAACCCGCATTGAGACAGATATGAGACAGGATGCTTTTGAGCATTTGCAAAAGCTGTCGGACAGTTATTTTAACAATACCAAGGTGGGACAGATTATGTCCCGGATTACCAGCGATTTATTTGATGTGACAGAATTTGCACACCATTGTCCGGAAGAGTTTTTTATTGCATTTATAAAGGCGCTGATTTCCTTTGTGGTGCTTTCCAGAATCAATCTGGCGCTTACCATAATTATTTTTATATTTATTCCGATTATGGTCCTGTCCTGTACTTATTTTAATTTAAAGGTCAAGAAAGCTTTCCGAAAGCAGCGGCAGCAGATTGGAGAGCTGAATGCCCGGATTGAAGATAATCTGCTGGGAAACCGTGTTGTGCGGGCATTTGCCAATCAGAACATTGAGATTGAGAAATTTCGCCAGGACAATCAGGCATTTCTGAAGATTAAAAGGGAAAGCTATCTGTATATGGCGGCATTTCAGGACACCATACGAATGTTTGACGGACTGATGTATGTAGTGGTGATTGTGGCTGGCGGTATTTTTATGGTGAAGGGACGGATTGAACCAGTAGATCTGGTGGCATACACTCTTTATGTAACCACCCTTCTTGCCACCATCCGCAGGATTATTGAGTTTGCGGAACAATTCCAGCGGGGAATGACAGGGATTGAGCGGTTCGTGGAGATTATGGATTCTCAGGTTGAGATTTTAGATGAGCCCGGGGCAAGGCCTTTGGAGCAGGTAAAAGGCGAGATTTGTTTTGAGCAGGTCAGCTTCGAATATCCGGATGACCATAATTCGGTTTTGGAAAATATAACCCTTACCATTCGGCCTGGAGAGAAGATTGCCCTGGTGGGGCCTTCGGGCGGCGGAAAATCGACTCTTTGTAATTTGATTCCCAGGTTTTATGATACGACCCGCGGAGGGATTTTCATTGACGGAAGGGAGATTCGGGAAATTACTTTGCAGAGCCTTCGGATGAACATTGGAATCGTGCAGCAGGATGTATATCTGTTTTCAGGTACGGTTTATGATAATATTTCTTACGGAAGGCCGGAAGCTTCCAGGGAGGAAGTGATCCAGGCAGCAAAATCAGCCGGAGCCCATGAGTTTATTTCTGCTCTTAAATGCGGATATGATACTTATGTGGGAGAGAGGGGAGTAAAGCTGTCAGGAGGACAGAAGCAGAGAATCAGCATTGCCCGGGTATTTCTGAAAAATCCGGCGATTTTGATTTTAGATGAAGCTACATCTGCTTTGGACAATGAAAGTGAACATCTGGTATCCAAGTCTTTAGACCGTCTGGCAGAGGGCAGGACAACTCTGACGATTGCTCACCGGCTTACCACAATTCAGAATGCTGACCGGATTCTGGTTTTGTCAGAGGGAAGAATTGCGGAGGAAGGAAACCACAGAGAGCTTTTGGAGAAAAAGGGGATTTATTATCAGCTTTATCAGTCTGTACAGGACAGGGAAATGGAGGAAACAGGATTATGAAAACAGCAGTTGTGACAGACAGCAACAGCGGAATTACCCAAAAGGAGGCAAAGGAGCTGGGGATTTTTGTGATTCCCATGCCATTTATGATTGCCGGGAAAACATATGAAGAAGATATTAGCCTGACCCAGGAAGAATTTTACGAACGATTAAAAGAGGATGCGGATATCTCCACCTCTCAGCCGTCTCCGGAGACCGTGATGACATTATGGGATAAAATATTGAAAGATTATGATGAGATTGTCCATATCCCCATGTCAAGCAGCCTAAGCAGCTCCTGTCAGACTGCCCTTATGCTGTCAGAGGATTATGACGGTAAGGTGCAGGCAGTGGATAACCGAAGAATTTCCATAACACAAAGACAATCAGCTCTGGACGCAAAGTCTATGGCAGAATCTGGTATGGGGGCAAAGGAAATCCGGGAGGAGCTGGAGAGAAGCAGTGGAGATTCCAGTATTTATATTACAGTGGATACTTTAAAATATCTGAAAAAGGGAGGGCGTATCACACCCACCGCAGCTGCTTTGGGAACTTTGCTTAAGATTAAGCCCGTGCTTCAGATTCAGGGAGGAAAATTAGATGCTTTCTCAAAAGCACGGACAATGAAGCAGGCCAAGGCAACGATGATGGCAGCCCTTGCTCTTGATTTAAAAAACCGGTTTAAAGACCCGGAGGCAGAGCATACCTGGATTGCTGTGGCTCATACCTGTAATGAGGAGGCAGCCAAAGAATTTGTGTCTGAGCTGAAAAGTATTTATCCCAAAACCGGAAGGATTATTGCAAATCCGCTTTCTTTAAGCGTTGCCTGTCACATTGGGCCAGGGGCGCTGGCTGTGGCAGCCACAAAATGTCTGAATGAAAACATGGGGAGCAGCAGGGAATGGAATGAAAAATGAAATAAGAAAATGGCATCTGCCAAAATGTTCTGGTTTTGCTGTCAGTTTAAAGGTACCCGTAGCAGTCCTTTTGGTGTTGTTTGGCATGATACCCATGTTTTTGTGTACCCAGGTGCTTCTTGGCTCTTTAAAGCAAAGTCAGACGGATTCCAGGATGATTGAGGTTCAGAATCAATGTCAGATATTAAGCAGTAAAATGACCAGAACCGGGTATCTGCGGGGAGAATCCATGGATGGGACTATGAACAGTGAGATTCAGGCTCTGGCAGATGTTTACAATGGCCGGATTGTGGTGGTGAACCGTGATTTTCGGATTATTCAGGATACGTTTCACATTGCGGAAAAGCGGTTTTTGGTGGCAGAGGAAGTGATTCGGTGCTTTCAGGGGGAAAGCAGCAGCAAATATAACAAAGAGAAGCACTATTTTGCCCAGGCAATTCCCATTTACGACAATACGCCGGTGAAGGGGATCGAAGGTGTTTTGGTGATTACAGCTTCCACAGAGGAGATTTTGTCTTTGATGGATGCGGTGTATGACAAGGCAATTTTTTTACAGCTTTTGGTGGCTTTGATTTTGCTGTTGGCTGCTCTGGCGGCTGCTACCATACTTTTGAAGCCATTTAAAGAGTTTCAGAAAAAGCTTAATCAGGTGGCTGCAGGAGCTTTGGATACAGAAATCGGCATGGAGGGCTACCGGGAGACCAGAGATCTTTCAAAGGCAGTGGACAGCACCCTGTCCAAGCTGAAGGAAGTGGACCAGTCCAGACAGGAGTTTGTGTCAAATGTATCCCATGAGCTGAAAACGCCGATTACTTCGATTCGTGTGCTGGCGGATTCCCTGATGAGCATGGAAGATGCTCCGGTGGAGCTGTACCGGGAATTTATGGAGGATATTTCTGATGAGATTGACCGGGAGAGCAAAATAATTGACGATTTGCTGGCAATGGTAAAAATGGATAAATCAGAGGCAGAGCTGAATCTTGCTCAGGTAGATATTGTGACTTTGGTGAAGCAGATGTTAAAGAGATTAAGGCCCATTGCCAACAAGAAAAATGTGGAGCTGATTCTGGAAAGTATCCGGGAGGTAACAGCTGATGTAGATGAGATGAAGCTTTCCCTGGCAGTCAGCAATCTGGTGGAAAATGCCATTAAGTACAACACATCAGGAGGATGGGTCCGGGTGACTGTGGATGCGGACCATAAGTTTTTTTATGTGAAGGTGGCAGATTCCGGCATTGGGATTCCGGAGGAGGAACAGGATCGGATTTTTGAGCGGTTTTATCGGGTGGATAAAGCCCGTTCCCGGTCAACAGGAGGCAGTGGATTGGGGCTTGCCATCACCCGCCGGGTAGTGCTTATGCACAAAGGAGCCATTCGGCTGACCAGTAAGGATGGGGAAGGAAGTACTTTTATTTTGCGTATTCCCCTGAATTATATTGCATGAAGAACGGGAATGGTCTTTTCAGGAGGCATAGCGAAAAACCGGCAGACGGAGGATACACAGATGAAATGGTTGAGAATATGGCTGACAATAATGGCAGCATTGCTGCTTGCAGGGTGCAAAGGAAAAGATCTGCCTCTGGAGGAGGGGGAAGCTCTGTACCAAGTATATTACTTAAATTCTGCTATGAACCGTCTGGCTCCATGGGAATACCGGATTCGGGAAGAGGATACGGATCTTCTGATACAGGAGCTGATGAATCGGTTTATGAAGGTGCCGGCAGACTTGGATTCTCAGGCAGCTCTGTCAGAAAAGGTTGCCTATGAGGGATATAAGCAGGAAGATATGGTGCTTTATCTGTATTTTGACAGCAATTATACCAGTATGCAGTCTTGCCGGGAGATTTTGTGCAGAACTGCCCTGGTGAGGACCCTGACTCAGATTCCTGGCATTGATTATATTTCCATATATTCCGGAGATCAGCCTTTGATGGATATGAACGGAATGCCAGTGGGGATTCTGTCTGCAACGGATTTTGTGGACAGCATCAGTGATGTGAATGCTTATGAATGGGCAGAGCTGACCTTGTATTTTACCGATGAGACAGGGGAGAAGCTTTTTGCGGAAAAGCGGAAGGTGGTCCATAATATCAATACTTCTGTGGAAAAAGTGATATTGGAGGAATTGATTCAGGGGCCAGAACAGCCAGGATTGGAGCCTACTTTAGATTCCGGCACTCGGCTTTTGAATGTATCTGTCAATGAGAATGTGTGTTACCTTAATTTTGACGGAGGATTTCTCAATAATCCTTTGGAGGTGAAGGACTATATTCCCATTTATTCCATTGTAAATTCTTTGTCAGAGCGATCTTCTGTAAACCGGGTGCAAATCAGTATCAATGGAGAGCAGAATGTGAGATTTCGCGATTCTATAGAACTGAATGCTATGTTTGAGCGAAACCTGGATTATATCGGGGAAACGGGCGCGGCTGCGGCAGATACAAAGCCATCAAAGGAACAGGAGGAATAGAAAATAAAACGGCCGCTGCTGATTCTGACAGGTGGATTCGTACTTGGAGAGGCATTGGGCTTGTCTGGCATGGCGGCAATAAAGTGGTTTTCAGCCATGGGAGCAGGATTTGTTCTTGCATGGCTGGGAGGCATGCTTCTGGAAATGCTATGTTTCAGAAGGAAAAAGACAAAAAGAGAACAAAAGAAAAATTCAATACATAAAGAAATCAGGAGAGTCAAAAAGGAAAGGCTGCTGTGGCTGCTGTTTCTGGCAGCAGGATTTTTATGCGCCGGATATTGCCGGGGCAGGCAGGCGGAGCAATGGCGCCAGTCGGAATTATCCCTGGAGCTTAACAGACAGAAGCGGAC
>CATLIJ010000167.1 GCA_949948825.1 uncultured Clostridiaceae bacterium | reverse complement strand
GCAGATAACGTATTCAAGTGTCAGAAGTAAATGAGGCAACAGGCAGACAAAAACAGAAAAGTGGTATATTTTAGAGAATATGAGAAATAATAGTGGAGAATCAAGACGACGGATTTTTATAATTTGGAAGGAGATTTTCCATGGTGGATTTTAAGAACAGCGAGACAGCCAAAAATCTGATGCGGGCCTTTGCAGGAGAAAGTCAGGCAAGGAACCGCTATACCATCGCAGCAGACAAAGCAAAAAAGGAAGGACTTTTTGTGGTTCAGTCTGTGTTTTTGTTTACAGCAGAGCAGGAGCGGGCTCATGCACAGGTTTTTTATGATTATCTGAAGGATTTAAAGGGACAGAACATTCAGATTGACGGCGGATATCCTGTGGATCAGTATGACAAAAGCCTGGATTTACTAAAGGCAGCAAGACATAATGAATACGAAGAGTTTCAGGATGTATACCAGAGCTTTGGGAAAACAGCCAGAGAAGAAGGCTTTGCTCAGATTGCCGATGGATTTTTCCGGATTGGAGATATTGAGAAGATACATGGAGACCGGTTTCAGCTGTTTGCGGATTATCTGGAGAGGAATCAGCTTTTTGTGTCAGAGGTGGAGACTGGATGGATGTGCTTAAACTGTGGATTTGTATTCCGCGGTACCAAAGCGCCTGCGTCCTGTCCGGTGTGCCAACATGAGCAGGGTTATTTTATCCGGCTGGAGCTGGCGCCTTATATTCAGTAGAATGGCAAGGAACTGTCTGGAAATAACCTGCGCAGTCATCACAGGTTATTTCCAGACAATTCCTGAATCATATATAGAACAGGAGAACATACATATGAAGGACCGGACCATTTGCGGCGTGATTTTTGATCAGGATGGTTTGCTGTTTGATACAGAGCGGCTTTCCGCAGAGGCGTGGGATTTGGCGGGGGATGAACTGGGATTTCATTTGCAGGAAGCTTTTTTATGTACAATCCGCGGGGCCAATGCCCAGGATGCGGCCAGACGGTTCCGGGAGGTTTTTGGAGATGCATTTGATTTCTGGAAGCTAAGGGAACGGAAGCAGGAGCATTTTCTTCGGATGCTTCGGGAGCGGGAGATGCCAGTGAAGCCAGGAGTCCACGAGCTTTTGGCTTATTTAAAAGAGAAAAATTATAAGGTGGCTCTTGCAACGGCAAGCAGCCGCGAGTATTCTGCGGAGAATTTAAAGAGGGCAGGAATTGAGCCCTTTTTCTCCTGCATGGTGACAGGGGATATGGTAAAGCAGGCAAAGCCAAATCCTGAGATCTTTTGGAGAGCAGCAGAGCTTATGGGAGAAGAACCAGCTCATTGTCTGGTTCTGGAGGACAGCATCAATGGAGTGGAGGCTGGCATTCAGGGTGGGTTTGTTACCATTATGGTTCCGGATCTGACCCAGCCGGATGAGAAGCTTAAAGAAAGGGCAGACCGGGTGTGCAATTCGCTTTTGGAGGTCAGGGACTGGCTGATGGAGGAACAAAAATAAGTGAGACAAGGATTGTGGCTGGCAGCAGCCCTCACAGCAGGCGCGGCGGGAGGCCTTTTGCGGTCCCGGTATGAGAGGGAGCATTTTGTGGTGGAGGAGACCATCATTTCCACGGACAAGATCAGGCGTCCAAGAACCCTGGTATTTCTTACAGATCTTCATGACAAGGAATTTGGAGAAGGAAACAATGGACTTCTGAATGCCATAAAGGAAATCCAGCCAGATTTTGTCCTGATTGGCGGAGATACGATGGTGGTAAAGCCAGATAAGGCCAGACTGGAAGTGACAGAGCGGCTGTTAAAAGGACTATGCCAGATCTGTCCGGTTTATTATGGCAATGGCAACCATGAACAGCGGATGAAGCAGGAGCGAAAGGTTTATGGGGATTTATATGACCAGTTCCGAAAGATTTTGGAGCAATGGGGCGTGGTTTACTTGTCTGATAAGTCTGTGGACGTGGAGGAGGATATTCGGATCAGCGGTCTGAATATCAGCAAGACTTACTACCGGGACTGGGTTCCGGGAAAGATGACAAAGGAATATATTCAGCAGCATTTGGGGGAAGCGGTCAGGGAGCGGTTTCAGATTCTTCTGGCCCATTCGCCGTTATTTTTTGATGCTTATGGAGAATGGGGAGCAGATCTGACCCTGTCCGGACATTTTCACGGCGGAACAATCCGCATCCCTTTGCTGGGAGGGGTGATGACGCCCCAATATCAGTTTTTCCTGCCGTGTTGTGCAGGAACCTTTGAGAAAGACAGACAGCATTTGATTGTCGGACGGGGGCTTGGCACCCATTCCATCAATATTCGGATTTACAATAAACCGCAGGTAGTGGCAGTAAGGCTGACACCAGCTTTTGGCAATGGCAGTTCACAAGGAAAGGAATCAATTACATATGGCAGTTTATGACATGTTAAACCCAAAGCAGCAGGAGGCCGTTCTGTATACGGAAGGGCCTCTGCTTGTTTTGGCAGGAGCAGGCTCTGGAAAGACGCGGGTACTCACCCATCGGATTGCATACCTGATTGGAGAAAAAGGGGTAAATCCCTGGAACATTCTGGCAATTACTTTTACCAATAAAGCAGCCGGGGAGATGGGGGAGCGGGTGGACAGGCTGGTTGAGTCTGGTGCGGGAAGTGTGTGGGTCAGCACCTTCCATTCCCTGTGCGTGCGGATTCTCCGCCGGTTTATTGAGTATTTGGGATATGAAAATAATTTTTCCATTTATGATGCAGATGATCAGAAAACCCTGATGAAGCAGATTTTGAAAAAAATGGATTTGGACCCCAAGCAGTTCCGGGAGCGGGACATGATGCACGCGATTTCCAGCGCCAAAAATGAGCTGATTGATGTGGACCGGTTCTGGAAAAATGCCCAGGGAGACTGGCGTCTGAAGAAGATAGCAGAAGTCTATGAGACCTATCAGGGGGAATTAAAGAAAAATAATGCTCTGGATTTTGATGATCTGATTTTCAGGACTGTAGATCTGTTCCGGGTCAATGGGGATGTGCTGAATTATTATCAGGAACGGTTTCGCTATATTCTGGTGGATGAATATCAGGATACCAACACAGCTCAGTTTGAACTGATCTCTCTTTTGGCAGGAAAGTACAAAAATCTCTGCGTGGTGGGGGATGACGACCAGTCTATCTATAAGTTCCGGGGAGCGGATATTGGAAATATTCTGAATTTTGAGGAGACATTTCCCGTGGCAAAGACCGTCAAGCTGGAGCAGAATTATCGTTCCACCAGCCATATTCTGGATGCGGCCAATGAGGTGATCCGCAATAACCGGGGACGGAAGGAAAAAACCTTGTGGACTGCCAATGAGGAGGGAAGCCTGGTCCGGTTTCTGCAGTTTGACCAGGCTGGAGAGGAGGCAGAAGGAATTATCCGGGATGTGATGGCCCAGGGAAGGGCATATAAGGATTTTGCCGTGCTGTACCGGACCAATGCCCAGTCCCGTCTTCTGGAGGAGCGGTGCATTGCCTATAATGTGCCTTACCGGCTGGTGGGAGGAGTGAACTTTTACCAACGGAAGGAGATCAAGGATATCCTGGCTTATTTAAAGACCATTGCTAATGGCCGGGATGATCTGGCGTCGCAGCGGATTATCAATGTACCAAAAAGAGGGATTGGGGCAGCGACCATTGGAAGAGTCGCCAGCTGGGCAGCTGCTAAGGAGATAAGCTTTTATCAGGCATGTACCCAGGCGGCATCTGTTCCGGGGGTGGGAAAGTCTGCGGGAAAGGTTCAGTCCTTTGTAAGCCAGATTGAAGATTTCCGCCGGAGGATACAGGGCTGGGAGCTGAAGCAGAAAAAAGCAGGCCAGCAGGCAGCGGCATCTCTGGAGAGCAGGGAAGCCTTGCCGGAAGGGCAGCCTCTGTCTCAGGTACAGAAGGAAAAGGTTTCAGAAGAAAAATATGGACTGTGGAGCCTGATTGAGGATATTTTAATTGAGACCGGGTATCAGGAGGAGCTGAAAGCAGAAGGGGAGGAGGAGTCAAAGGAGCGTCTGGAAAACATCAATGAACTGATCAACAAGGCAGTCAGCTATTGTGAGGAAAGTCTGGAGCCGACTTTAGATGGATTTCTGGAGGAAGTGGCTCTTGTAGCAGATATTGACCGGATGGATGAATCAGAGGACCGCATAACCCTTATGACATTGCACAGCGCGAAGGGACTGGAATTTCCTGTGGTGTATTTAAGCGGTATGGAGGATGGGCTGTTTCCCAATTCCAGGACAATTCTCTCTGAGGATCCCACGGAGCTGGAGGAGGAACGGCGGCTCTGCTATGTGGGAATTACACGGGCCAGAGAGCAGCTGGTGCTGACAGCGTCCCGTTCACGTATGAACCGGGGAGAGGTTCATTATTCCAGAGTGAGTCGGTTTGTGGATGAGATTCCGGAAGAGCTTCTGGATAAGGGCAAATCCATCTGGTCAGGAGCAAAAAGTAATGAGAACAGAACAAAAGACACAGAACGGACAGGCAGCGGAAGTCCGTTTCAGCGAAAGGATGCGCCGTGGAGCCAGAAACAGCAGCAGCTGGGAGTCAGCATGTTTGGGGCTGGCAACGGAAAGGTTCCTGCTTTTGGCAAAACCTTTACAGTACAGAAGTCCGCATCTCTTGACTATGGACCTGGGGACCGGGTACGCCATGTGAAATTTGGTGACGGAACTGTGGAGACAGTGGTGGATGGGGCAAGAGATTTTGAGGTTACAGTGAATTTTGACAGGTGCGGTGTTAAGAAAATGTTTGCTTCCTTTGCAAAATTGCAAAGATTGTGATATTTTTTCAATTTTTGAATAAAATAGGATAGTAAAAATAGAAAAGAAATGGTATAATCTAAATAATGCACATGGAAAATGTGTCAGGACGATAGAAAGGACGTGAATGAGATGGGTAAGTTTGATGCGATGGGTAAGGACGCACTGAACCGGGTAGAAGAGATTATTAATTCTACCAAGCTGAATGATTTCCTGCATAGGAAAGAGGAAGAAGAAAAGAAGAAAAACTGCATCTTATGGGCATTGGCAATCATCGGTGCGGTTGCTGCTATTGCAGCCATTGCCTATGGTGTGTACCGCTTCTTTACTCCGGATTATCTGGAGGACTTTGAGGATGATTTTGATGATGACTTTGATGATGACTTCTTCGAGGACGAGGATGACAGCTCCACAGACACAGATGCAGAAGAGAAAAAAGAGGATTAAAAGATTTATGAAAAGTAAGACGTGTCTCACACAGAGGCGCGTCTTTTTTTCCAGATGGCAATGATATTAGTGAGTCGGAAAGAATGGGAGGAGCTATGGGATGAAAAAAGGAGAGATTTGGGAAGGAATTGTGGAGAAGATTGATTTTCCGAATAAAGGAATTGTTTTTATAGAAAGTCAGAAGGTGATTGTGAAAAATGTCCTTCCAGGACAGAAAATCCGTTTTGCGATTCATAAAAAACGGGGAAATCAGATAGAAGGGCGTTTACTCGAGATTTTGGAGCCATCCCCGCTGGAACATAAGGACAGGGCCTGCCCTCATTTTGGGACCTGCGGAGGGTGCCTGTACCAGAGTCTGCCTTACGAAGAGCAGCTGAAGCTGAAGGAAAAACAGGTAAAGGAGCTGGTGGACAAGGTTTGTGATGATTGGGAGTTTGAGGGAATCAAAGGCAGCCCTGTTTGGGACGGATATCGGAATAAGATGGAGTTTTCCTTTGGAGATGAGTATAAGGATGGGCCTTTGGCATTGGGAATGCATCGGCGGGGCAGCTTTTATGATATTGTCACCACGCGGGAATGCCGGATTGTGCATCCGGATTTTTGCCGGATTTTAAGCGCTACTCTGGACTATTTTTCGGCGGCCCGCGTTTCTTATTATAAAAAGCTGCAGCATGTGGGCTATCTGCGCCATTTGCTGGTCCGTCGGGCTGTGAAGACAGGTGAGATTCTGACAGCCCTGGTGACAACCACGCAGACTG
>CATLIJ010000166.1 GCA_949948825.1 uncultured Clostridiaceae bacterium | reverse complement strand
GGGGGAGGGAAGCGGCATCAGCCCGATTACCGGAGCCGTGGTGGGAAGCCTGCTGGGTTTTCTTCTGTTCAATGTATATCCAGCCAGAGTGTTCATGGGAGATACCGGGTCCCTTGCTCTTGGCGGGTTTGTGGCTTCCAGCGCGCTTATGATGCAGATGCCCTTCTTTATTCCTGTCATTGGTTTGATTTATCTGGTGGAGGTGCTGTCTGTGATCATGCAGGTCAGTTATTTTAAGGCCACAAAGGGAAAACGGATTTTTAAAATGGCGCCGATTCACCATCATTTTGAACTGTGCGGGTGGTCGGAGACCAGAGTGGTGGCAGTGTTTTCCATTACTACGGCAATTCTCTGCCTGATGGCATACTTGGGGTTGTGATTAGGAGGATAAGAATATGGACGATCAAAAGGTACTGGTGGCAGGAGCCGGAAAAAGCGGCATTGCCGCAGCGAAGCTTCTCCTGACCTTGGGCGGCGAGGTGGTGCTCTATGACAGCAATCCAGGGCTGGACAAAAACAAGTTAAAGGAACGGTTTGGTCCTGGGGCAAGAATCACGGTTCTTTTAGGAGAATTGTCAAGACCTGGACTTGTGGGCGTGGAGTTAGCCATTATCAGTCCGGGCATCTCTCTGGACGCGCCCTTTGTGGCTGTTCTGGATGAGGCTAAGATTCCCATATGGGGGGAGATTCAGCTGGCTTATCATGTTTCCAAGGGACGGCTGGTGGCCATAACCGGGACAAATGGGAAGACCACGACCACAGCGCTCACCGGGGCTATTTTACATGCCTGGTTTGAGGAAGTATTTATCACCGGGAACATTGGGATTCCCTGTACTGAGCTGGCTCTGGCCACTACGGACCAGTCCGTGACCGTGGCAGAGGTGTCAAGCTTCCAGCTGGAGACGATTATGGATTACCGGCCGGATATCAGCGCGATTTTAAATATTACGCCAGATCATTTAAACCGCCACGGAACCATGGCCAATTACAGTGAGATCAAAGAGACGATTAGCGTCAACCAGACTGAGAAGGACTGGGTGGTGCTCAATTATGAAGATCCGGTTCTGCGGGAGCTGGGGGAGAGCGAGGGATTAAAGCCAAAAGTGTTTTTCTTCAGCAGCAGGCGGGCTTTGCCAGAGGGAATCTACCTGGACGGAGAACAGATAATCTATGCCCATGAGGGAAAGAAGGAGCCAGTGGTACATACCCGTGAGATGCAGCTTTTGGGAAGGCATAATCACGAGAACGTTATGGCGGCAGCTGCCATTGCCATTCAGATGGGAGTCTCCATGGAGGTGATCCGCAGGGTGGTACGGGAGTTTAAAGCAGTGGAGCACAGGATTGAGTTTGTCAGAGAGCGGGCCGGAGTAAAATATTACAATGATTCCAAGGGAACCAATCCGGACGCAGCCATCCAGGCAATCCGCGCCATGCCCGGACCCACAGTGCTCATTGCGGGAGGATATGACAAGAACAGTGAGTATGATACCTGGGTGTCAGAATTTGCAGGAAAGGTGAAGTATCTGGTGCTGATTGGCCAGACCAGGGATAAGATTGCCGAGTGCGCTCATGCCCATGGATTCCATGAGATTATGTATGCGGAGGACATGGCAGAGGCAGTCCGGGTGTGCGCTGCCTATGCAGATGCGGGGGACAGCGTGCTTTTGTCTCCTGCCTGCGCAAGCTGGGGCATGTTTGAGAATTATGAGCAGCGGGGAAGGATTTTCAAGGAGTACGTCAGAAGCCTGTAACCGGAAACCGGAAGGGATAGGGAGAGGAGGGAGAGCATCTGGCAAAAAAGAATAAGCCCAGGCGCTTTTATGATTACAGCCTGTTGTTCTGCGTCATTTTTCTGATGGCCTTCGGCCTTTTGATGATTTACAGCGCCAGCTCCTACACAGCGCAATTACAGCATGATGATGCTTCCTACTACATGATGAGGCAGTTAAAGATTGCCATGGGGGGACTGGGGATTGCCCTCTTTCTCTCCAAGCTGGATTACCACTGGTATGCCCGGTTTGCCTTTCTGGCCTATGTGCTTTCCTATGTGCTGATGATTTCCGTGGCATTGGTGGGAAAGGATTCTCACGGGAGCCGGCGCTGGCTGAATGTGGGGGGAATCACCTTTCAGCCCACAGAGTTTGTAAAGATTGTGCTCATTGTGCTCCTGGCTGTGGTGATTACCCATATGGGGAAAAAGGTCAATTCTTTAAGGTCCGTGGGAGTGGTGGTGGCTTTGACCCTGCCCATTGCAGGCCTGGTGGCTGCCAACAACCTAAGCTCTGGTATTATTATTGTTGGGATTGCCTTTTTTATGCTGTTTGTGGCATGTGACAAGGGCTGGCCTTTTTACCTGTGCGGCCTTGGGGCAGCGGCAGTGGTTGTGACTGCAGGGGTTTGGGCGCCCTGGCTGGAAAAGGTGAAGCTTTTAAAAGCTTATCAGCTGGAGCGGATTTTTGTGTGGCTGGACCCGGAGGCATATCCCAGAGACGGGGGATTCCAGGTGCTTCAGGGGCTGTATGCCATTGGCTCTGGCGGACTTATGGGCAAGGGACTGGGAGAGAGCATTCAGAAGATGGGATTTGTGCCGGAGGCTCAGAATGATTATATTTTTGCAATTATCTGTGAAGAGATGGGACTTTTTGGAGCTGGTCTGGTGATTGTGATTTTTTTGTTTCTGATTTACCGGTTTATGCTGATTGCAGTCAATGCTCCGGATTTATTCGGTTCTCTTCTGGTGGTGGGGGTTATGGGACACATTGCTATTCAGGTGGTCTTAAATATTGCGGTTGTGACCAATACCATTCCCAACACAGGAATCACCCTGCCGTTTATCAGCTATGGAGGCACATCTGTACTGTTTTTGATGATTGAGATGGGCATGGTGCTCAGCGTGTCCAATCAGATCCGTCTGGAAAAATAAGATGTAAGGAAAGAAGTGGCACATTTTCGGTTTCCTGCATAGGATAGAGCAGAGGCACATACGGCAGGAGGTAGAGTATTGTCTTTTATTCGGGTCCAGGGCCTTAAGAGCCTGCAGGGGAAAATCGAAATTCAGGGTTCTAAAAATGCGGTGCTGCCGGTTCTGGCGGCGGCGTTGCTTCATAAGGGAGTGGTTGTTCTTAAAAATGTACCCAGAATCCAGGATGTGTTCTGTATGCTGGAGATTTTGAAAGCCTTGGGGTGCAGGTACTGGTTTGAGGGACATGAGCTTACTCTGGATACCAGGGACTTGTGTTCTTATGAGGTACCCCGGGAGGAAGGGCGGCAGATGCGGTCCTCGGTGATGCTTTTAGGACCCTTGCTCGGACGGCTTCACAGGGCATGGACCTGCTATCCGGGAGGCTGTGTGATTGGCAAGCGTCCCATAGATCTGCACCTGTATGCCCTGGGAAGGCTGGGGGCAGAGATTCAGCTGGAGGAAGAGGGGATCTTTGTGAGCGGAGATGCCCTGACCGGGGCAGATGTGCATCTTTTGTTTCCCAGTGTGGGAGCCACAGAGAATGTGCTTATGGCAGCCGCAGCCGCCCGGGGGACTACCCGGATTTTCGGAGCGGCAAGAGAGCCGGAGATTCAGACCTTATGTCATTTTCTCAATGCCCTGGGGGCAGGGATCGGCGGAATTGGAACAGGAACGCTTATTGTGGAGGGAGGCAGAGCTTTTCAGGATGTGGAGTTTACCATTCCAGGAGACCGGATTGTGGCAGGAACCTACCTGGGGGCAGTGATGGCAGCCGGCGGGGACATCTGCCTTGCCGGAGTTTTGGCAGACCACATGAAGGAAACTCTGGATATTGTCAGAAAGACAGGCTGCCAGGTGGAATGGACGGGGAATGAGATCCGGGCTCTTATGAAGGAACGGCCTCTTCCCATTCAAATCAGCACAGGGCCTTATCCGGAATTTTCCACGGATCTCCAGTCTGTGATGCTCTCTGTGGCTGCAGTGGCCCAGGGGGATTCCCAAATCCAGGAAAATGTATTTGAGGAAAGATTTGCCACTGGAAAGGAATTGCAGAAACTGGGAACACGGATTATAATAGAGGACAGGATAGCCTATGTAACTGGAAGCTACCCTTTAAAAGGCGGAGAGGTCTGTGCACTGGATTTGCGGGGCGGCGCTGCCCTTACTGTGGCAGGACTTGCGGCAGAGGGGGAGAGCAGGGTCCGCGGCTGCTGCTATATTTGCCGGGGGTATGAGGATATCTGCAGGGATCTTTCGGCAGTGGGAGCAAGGATTTCGATGGAAGAGGGATAGGCCATGCAGGGAATACGAAGCAGAAAAAAAAGGGTCCTAAGGATTGGGGCGGCGGCGCTTTTTACGGCAGCGCTGCTGCTCTCCGTCCGGATTTCCAAGGTGGAGGTGACAGGGAATGAGTGGTATACAAAGGAGCAGATGGAGCAGATTCTGTTTCCGGATTCCATGAGCCGGAATACCTTGTATTGTTTTCTGCAAAACCGTTTAAGAGAGCATCCGAAGATTCCTTTTGTGGAGGATTATGAGCTTGTCTTTCAGAAGCCCAATGAGGTGGAAGTGATTGTCTATGAGAAAAGTGTGGTTGGGTATGTGTCCTACATGAACAGCTACATGTATTTTGACAAGGACGGAATTATCATTGAAAGCGCCAATGAGGCGCTGCCCGGGGTGCCTTTGATCACAGGGCTGAAATTCGGGCAGATTGTCCTTCACCAGAAGCTGCCAGTGGAAAGACCGGAGGTGTTTGATGAGATTTTGAACCTGACACAGGTCCTTTCCATCTATGACATGCAGGTAGACCGGATTCAATACGGCAATTACGGGGAGACTACCTTATACTTAAAGGATTTGGAGGTGCTTCTTGGCAGCAGCGGGAATTTAAACGGGAAGATTTCCGAGTTAAATGACATGCTTCCTCAGCTGGAAGGGTTAAAGGGAGTGCTTCATCTTGAGGATTATGATGAAGCCAATATCCGGAGCGGGTATACGCTGGACCCAAAGTGAAGGGCAGGACCAGACCGGTTCTTCCTGTTTTCCAGACAGCATTGGAAATCATCTGTTGTGGGTGTTTGATTTTATTACGGGAAAAACTTGTGAAGTTTTGTAAAATAACGGTTGATATTTTTTAGAAAATCACATATTATATTAGATAAGCCAGATTGAGAGCTCATATTAAGGTGAGGCATGGGAACGGATCTGAGAGGGTTGAAGGAGGAAAAGGTCTTGTTAGAGATTAAGATAAATGAAGCGGAAAACTCCGCGAGAATCGTGGTGATCGGTGTGGGGGGCGCAGGGAATAATGCGGTGAACCGTATGATTGATGAGAATATTGCCGGAGTGGAGTTTATCGGCATTAATACGGACAAGCAGGCGCTCCAGTTCTGTAAAGCGCCGACAGCCATGCAGATCGGCGAGAAGCTTACCAAGGGGCTTGGGGCAGGAGCAAAGCCAGAGGTCGGACAGAAGGCAGCTGAGGAAAGCTCTGAGGAGCTGGCTCAGGTCATGAAGGGAGCAGACATGGTGTTTGTCACCTGCGGTATGGGCGGCGGCACAGGCACAGGCGCTGCGCCGGTGATTGCCCGCCTTGCCAAGGATATGGGGATTTTGACCGTGGGCGTGGTGACAAAGCCGTTTCGTTTTGAGGCCAAGACCCGTATGACCAACGCTTTAAGCGGCATTGAGCGGCTGAAGGAGAGCGTGGATACCCTGATTGTGATTCCCAATGACAAGCTTCTGGAGATTGTGGACCGCCGGACCACCATGCCGGATGCCCTTAAGAAAGCAGATGAAGTGCTGCAGCAGGCAGTTCAGGGGATCACAGACTTAATCAATGTTCCGGGACTGATTAACCTGGATTTTGCGGATGTGCAGACTGTTATGACGGACAAGGGAATCGCTCATATTGGTATTGGACATGCCAAGGGGGATGAGAAGGCTCTGGAGGCTGTGAAGCAGGCAGTGGCCAGTCCTCTTTTAGAGACCACCATTGAAGGGGCTACCCA
>CATLIJ010000165.1 GCA_949948825.1 uncultured Clostridiaceae bacterium | reverse complement strand
CGGAAGGTGAAGGACCATGCAGGGCAGCCCGTGATTATGAAGCTCAGCCCGAATGTGACAGATATCAGCGAGATGGCCAGAGCTGCTGAAGCAGGCGGGGCTGACGGCATTTCTCTGATTAATACGCTGACTGGCATGAAAATTGACATTTACAGACAACAATTTGCTCTGGCCAATAAAACCGGCGGAATGTCCGGTCCTGCCATTAAGCCGATTGCAGTCCGCATGGTTTATCAGGCAGCGTCGGCAGTGAAGATTCCGGTGATTGGCATGGGGGGAATTGCCACGGCAGAGGATGCCATAGAGTTTATTATGGCAGGAGCCACTGCAGTTAGTGTGGGGACAGCCAATTTCTTTCATCCCTGTGCCACAGTGGAGATTGTGGAGGGAATTGAGAGATTTATGGAGGAGCAGGGTGTCCGGGATATAAAAGAATTGATTGGATGTGTAAAATAGGGGCAGCTGTTTCCAGACAGAAGGATTGGACAGAATTATTACAGGGAAAGAGGAGGCTTGTGCAATGGAAGATTACAAGAAAGCATTTATTGAGTTTATGATTGACTGTGAAGTGCTGAAATTCGGGGATTTTGTCACTAAGAGCGGGAGAAAGACGCCGTTTTTTGTAAATACGGGATTTTACCGGACCGGAACACAGCTGCGGCGTTTGGGAGAATATTATGCCAGAGCCGTGAAGAATGCCTTTGGAACAGATTTTGATGTGCTGTTTGGGCCGGCGTACAAGGGGATTCCTCTGACTGTGGCAGCATCCATGGCAATCAGTGAGCTGTATGGCGCGGATATTAAGTATTGCTCTAACCGCAAGGAGATCAAGGACCACGGGGACAAGGGGATTCTGCTGGGAAGTCCCATAATTGACAATGACCGGGTGGTGATTATTGAAGATGTGACTACAGCAGGAACCTCCATTGAGGAGACTCTTCCCATTTTGAAAGCCCAGGGAGATGTAAATGTGCTGGGACTGGTAGTGTCTGTGGACCGTATGGAGCGGGGGCAGGGCAGGCAGTCTGCTCTTCGGGAGATGGAGGAAAAATACGGTTTTAAGACAACAGCCATTGTCACCATGGCAGAGGTGGTGGAGCATTTGTATAATCGCCCTTATAAAGGAAAAATTGTGATTGACGAGAATCTGAAAGCGGCCATTGACGCATATTATAGAGAGTATGGAGCAGAGTAAGTAAGGAGAGTATGTTATGGAAAAGGTTTATAAAACCATGAGAAATGCAGCTGTATGTAATATTGCCGCAGGAGTGGTGATTCTGGTGGCAGGGATTGCAGTTGGAGTTGTATCCATTGTAAGTGGAAGCATTCTTTTAAAGCGTAAGTCTGAGATTTTGTTTTGACAGGTTTTTTATTCTGTGCAATCAGAGAAAGAGACAAGCAAAAGGTAAAGTTATTTCTGAACAGTTCCTAAGTCGGGGATGTGCGTCTGGCTGTGGTTTGATTCCAAAACTGCGGCCAGACGTATGCTGCCTGTCAGGGCAGCAGGATTTTGAAAGCGCGTTACAGGGCGCTTAAAAAGTAACCGTTCAGACGGGGCGTCTGAATTGTTGCCAGAAAAATTGGGAAAGGAAGAGTTATGATCAAAAATGCAACCAGGAATCAGAAGCTTGGGTGGGTGATGTTCGGAGCCTATCTGGCGTCGCTGGTTTATTTTATGTTTTTTGCCGAGTCCTTTGGAAGGGCGCCGGCGCAACGTGAATATGCTTATAATCTGGAGCTGTTCCGGGAGATCCGGCGGTTCTATCAATATAGACATCAATTGGGAATGGAGGCGTTTTTACTGAATGTGGTGGGGAATGTGGCAGCGTTTCTCCCATGTGGTTTTTTTCTGCCAGTCATCTTGAAAAATGGAAGGAAGTGGCAGAGGATCTGTCTTCTCTCTTTTGGAATCAGCCTTTGCATTGAGACCATACAGCTGGTCTGTAAGGTGGGAAGCTTTGATGTGGATGACCTGCTGCTCAACACCACAGGGGGAGCATTGGGATATGTTTGTTTTTATATGGTGCAGACGGTTCGCATAAGGAGGAGGCGCCGTGAGAAGACAGAAGTTTAAAATTTCTTATATTCGAAAACCTTTTGCCAGAAGAAGCCGCATCTGCCTGTTTTTGGCCCTGACTGCTCTGGCTCTTTGTGTGGTCAGCCTTGGATTGAGTGTCCGGCTGCAGGGACAGGGGGAGCTGAATGTGGCGGCCTGGGGAGTCAGCAGTCTTGTGTTTGCTTTGGGAGCTTTGATTTACGGAGGATTGTCTTTTCTGGAAAAGGAGAAGAATTATCTGCTGTCAAAGATTGGTTTATGGATGTCAGGGGGATTGACTGTATTTTGGGTCTGTGTGATTGCGGCAGGAATTTTGAACCGGTGAAGAGGAGAAAGGGAGGAATCTGCAGAATGGAGAGAAGGATATGTGCCGGGGAGCTTTACCGGCATTTTAAGGGGGAACTGTATCAGATTGTCACCATAGCCAGCCATTGGGAGACCAGAGAGGCAATGGTGGTATATCAGGCCCTTTTTGGTGATTTTCAGGTATATGTAAAACCATTTTACCAGTTTGTCAGCCTGGTAGATGTAAGCAGATACCCCAAGTCTCCTCAGCGATATGAGTTTGAAAAGGTGGAGCGTGAGAGAAACCTGTCGGGAGAAGGGGAGGCGGGAAGCGGAGTTACGATTGTGGAGGAGCGGGAGGAAAAGCCGGCTCTGGCCCTTTTGGAATTTCTTGATGCAGAAAGCCTGGAGGAAAAAATTTCTTATTTGAAAAAATGGAGAGAGACTGTGTCACAATCCGATTTGGACAGCATCTATGTGGCTTTGGACATGAAGCCTCAGGCGGGAACGGTTCAGGAGCAGCTGGAGGGTGTGATTCAATATCTTTCGATTCAGAGACATTTTGACGGAAGGCGGCTTCGCTGACAGGGACAGGAGAAAGGGGAGCGGCAATGTTTGATATAGAAGAGGAGTTAAAAAAACTTCCGGCTCAGCCAGGAGTTTATTTGATGCATGACAAAAGAGATGAGATCATTTATGTGGGAAAGGCAATCAGCCTGAAAAACCGGGTGCGGCAGTATTTTCAAAGCAGCCGCAATAAGACTGCCAAGATTGAACAGATGGTTTCCCGGATTGCCCGATTTGAGTATATTGTCACGGATTCAGAGCTGGAAGCTTTGGTGCTGGAATGCAATCTGATCAAAGAGCATCGTCCCCGCTATAATACCATGCTGAAGGATGATAAGGCTTATCCTTATATTAAAGTGACTGTGACAGAGGAATTTCCCAGGATTATGCTGGCAAGGGAGATGAAAAAGGATAAAAACAAATATTTCGGCCCTTATACCAGTGTGGGAGCAGTAAAGGATACCCTGGATTTGATTCACAAGCTTTACAAAATAAGGACATGCAGTCGGGTCCTGCCGCGGGATGTGGGAAAGGACCGGCCCTGCCTCAATTATCACATTAAGCAGTGCGACGGACCTTGCCAGGGGACGGTGAGCCGGGAGGCTTATGGGGAGAATGTGGCCTTGGCCCTGGAATTTCTGAACGGACGTTATGAGAAGGTGCTGTCTCTTTTGGAGAAACAGATGATGCAGGCATCAGAGGACATGGATTTTGAGAAGGCCATTGAGTACAGGGAGCTGCTTTCCAGTGTGAAAAAGGTGGCTCAGAAGCAGAAAATTACCAGCAGCAGTATGCAGGACCGGGATATTATTGCTATGGCTAGAGACCAGGAGGATGCGGTGGTGCAGGTGTTCTTTGTCCGTGAGGGGAAGCTTATCGGGCGGGAGCATTTTCACATGGCTATTGCAGCCCAGGAGGAAAAGGGGCAGGTGCTGTCCAGCTTTGTAAAGCAGTTTTATGCAGGAACGCCTTTTTTGCCAAAGGAGCTTTGGGTGCAGACCGAGCTGGAGGACTCGGAGGTGATCAGCCGGTGGTTAAGCTCCCGGAAAGGCCAGAAGGTCCATATTATTGTTCCAAAAAAGGGAGAGAAGGAGCAGCTTGTGGACCTGGCTCAAAGGAATGCGGCTCTTGTGCTGACTCAGGATAAGGAGAAGATCATAAGAGAAGAGCAGAGAACAGTGGGAGCCATGAATCAGGTGGCTGGCTGGCTGGGGATCGGGCCGGTGAGCCGGGTGGAAGCTTATGACATCTCCAATATTTCCGGGTGTGAATCTGTAGGGTCCATGGTGGTCTATGAGGATGGAAAGCCGAAGCGGAATGATTACCGGAAGTTTAAGATCCGGACCATCATCGGAGCCAATGATTATGGGTCTATGAGGGAAGTGCTGCTGCGCCGTTTCCGCCATGGGCTGGAGGAGAAAAGCCGGCTGAAGGAGTCTGGAGAGGGGGAGGAGCTGGGAAGCTTTACCCGTTTTCCGGATCTTTTGATGATGGATGGAGGAAAGGGGCAGGTGAATATTGCCCTGGAGGTGTTAAAGGAGCTGGGACTGTCCATTCCGGTCTGCGGAATGGTAAAGGATGATAACCACAGGACCCGGGGCCTGTATTATGAAAATCAGGAGATTCCCATTGATCACCGTTCCGAGGGCTTTCGGCTGATTACCCGGATTCAGGATGAGGCCCACCGCTTTGCCATTGAGTATCATCGGAGCCTGCGGGGGAAAAGCCAGGTAAAGTCCATTCTGGATGACATTCCGGGAATTGGGGCCACAAGAAGAAAGGCCCTGATGCGGTATTTTAAATCTCTGGAGGCTATCCGGGATGCCCAGGTGGAGGAGCTTTTGGAGGCGCCGGGGATGAACCGGGCAGCTGCGGAGAGTGTGTATGGTTTTTTCCGGAGAGAGGCAAAGCCTGTACAAGAGTGATGACATTTTTTTTGATTTGTGTTAATATATTGCTGAAGGATTGAACCGTGATGAATAATTGGCATAGTATTATGAATAATAATTTATCATAATCAGAGGATAAAAACATAAAGGAGCCGGAGAAGATATGTATGGTGTTACGATTACGGAACTGATTCAAAAGATGGGGCTGAAAAATTTTATTCCGGAGATTGACACGGACAAGGTGGTGCTGTCTCACCCGGATGTGAACCGTCCGGCATTGCAGCTGACCGGGTTTTTTGACCATTTTGATAAAGAGCGGGTGCAGATTATCGGGTTTGTGGAGCAGGAGTATATTAAAACCTTAAGCCGGGAGAGAAAGGTAAAGATTTATGAGAAGCTTCTGTCCAGTGAAATTCCCTGCATGGTTTACAGCCGCAGCCAGATTCCGGACGAGGATATGCAGGATCTGTGCCGCCATTATCAGGTGCCGTGTATGGGGTCAGATAAGACAACCTCGGATTTGATGGCTGAGATTATCCGGTGGCTGAATGTAAAGCTGGCTCCGTGTATCAGCATTCATGGAGTTTTGGTGGATGTATTTGGCGAGGGTGTTCTGATTATGGGTGAGAGCGGAATCGGCAAAAGCGAGGCAGCTCTGGAGCTGATCAAGCGGGGACACCGGCTGGTGACAGATGATGTGGTGGAGATCCGGCGGGTCAGTGATGATACACTTATTGGCAGTGCGCCGGATATTACCAAGCATTTTATTGAGCTTCGGGGAATCGGCATTATTGATGTAAAAGCTCTGTTTGGGGTGGAGAGTGTGAAGGAAACCCAGTCCATTAATATGGTGATTAAGCTGGAGGACTGGAACCGGGATAAGGAGTATGACCGGCTGGGAATGGAGGATCAGTATATTGAATTTCTGGGGAACCGGGTGGTGTGCCACAATATTCCCATTCGTCCGGGCCGGAATCTCGCGATTATTGTAGAGTCAGCAGCAGTAAACTTCCGCCAGAAGAAAATGGGCTATAATGCGGCAAGAGAGCTCTATAACCGGGTTCAGGCCAATCTGGGGCGGGCATTGTGATCATCAGGAGGCAGGATGAGTGATTTTGAGCAGACATTAGGGCAGATACTGAAGGAAGAGCAGATCAAAAGGCAGGAACCTATGAGCCGCCA
>CATLIJ010000164.1 GCA_949948825.1 uncultured Clostridiaceae bacterium | reverse complement strand
CATTCTGCAGAATTGGGGAGTAGAAAACTATCGTCCCACACTGGAAAAGGTGCTGGAAAAAGAAAAAAGCAAGAAGGTTCGGGAGCTTCTGGAGACGGTTTTAAACCAGAGAACCGAAGGAGATGGCGCATCTGGCTCCTCTGTTTTCAGGACAGCAAATGAGCTTGCAGCAGAGATTTTAAAGGGAGGGCGGAAACGGAAGGTTTCCTGGGCTTACGAGTCTCCCTTCCCGGCAGTTCATAAAAATGACGGGACAGAAGCCACAGAGGAATTTATGCAGGCTCTTTTAGTGGCATACGCGGATATGCCGGTTCCAGGCATCAGCAAGGAGGCTCCAAGGCTGGCGGCAGAACTGAACCCCAGAGAGCTTTCCGCCTATATGAGCCAGCTTTTTGATAAATGGTTGGAATCCGGGGCAGAGGCAAAGAAAAAGTGGGTTCTGTATGCTGTGTCCATTCACGGGGGAGATGAGATTATTCCGGCGTTGTATCATCAGATTCAGGAATGGCCCAAAAGCTCCAGAGGAGCCATGGCAGCAGAGGCAGTAAAGGCTCTGGCATTAAACGCAGGCTCCACAGCTTTGCTTTTGGTAGACCAGATTGCCCGGAAATTCAAGTTCCGCCAGGTGAAGAACGCTGCTGGAGATGCCCTCTCTTTTGCCGCCTCGGAACTTGGAATCAGCAGGGAGGAATTAGAGGACCGAATTGTGCCCAATCTGGGATTTGGAGAGAATTTGGAGCAGACCTTTGATTACGGTCCCAGGAGCTTTCGGGTGGCGCTCACACCAGCTTTGGAGCTGGAGGTATTTGACGAGTCCGGAAAGAAGCTGAAGAATCTTCCTGCTCCCGGAAAACGGGATGAGGAGGAGAAGGCAGCAGCAGCCAGCGCAGCATTTAAGCAGCTGAAAAAACAGCTGAAGACTGTGGCAGCTAACCAAAGGCTGCGTTTGGAACAGGTGATGAGCACTGAGCGCGTGTGGAAGACAGAACAGTGGAAAGAGCTGTTTGTGAAAAATCCTATTATGCATCAGTTTGCCATTGGACTGATTTGGGGAAGCTACGAAAATGGGGAATTAAAGGAAACATTCCGCTATATGGAGGATGGCAGTTTTAACACAGTGGATGAGGAGGAATATGAGCTTCCGGAAAATGGAATCATTGGCCTTGTTCATCCTATTGAGCTTTCGGAGGAAACCCTTGCAGCATGGAAGGAACAGCTTTCTGACTATGAGATTGTTCAGCCCGTGGAACAGCTGGAACGCCCGGTTTACCGGATTACAGAGGAGGAAGCAGCAGAAAAGGAGATGAGCCGGTTTGGCGGAAAGGTGTTAAACGGCTTGTCTCTGTCCGGGAAAATGCTGGGTCAGGGATGGTACAGGGGCTCTATTGAAGATGCTGGCTGTTATTTTGATTTTATCAGAACCGACGGGCCTTTGGATGTGATGCTGGAGTATTCCGGGGCTTCAGTGGGGTATGAAAATGAAGATGTGACAGTGTTTGGGGTTTCCTTCTATCCCAAGGGGAAGATGCAATCTGGTTATGCCTCTTACCGGATGCAGAAGGGGGACAAGCGGTGCTTGCTGGGAGAGGTAAGTCCACGATATTTCAGTGAGATTGTCCTTCAGGTGGCAAAGGCCACTGCATCCAGTCAGGAGACTCTGGCTTATCCAGACTGTAAGAAGCAGTAGGCAAAAGTATAAAAGCAGTCTTTCATGGTCATAAAAGTGCAAAAACAGGCAAAACAGGGAATCCTGTCCTGCCTGTTTTTTTGACGCCCAAAATTCATGTCAATTTCTCCGCCGTCTGAACTGTTACGTTGTTGTTAATCCCTCTTAAAAATATCTCTGGTATAAACCTTGTCCTCTACATCATCCAGACAGGAATCATACCGGTTGGCAATGATGGCGTCAGACATTTTCTTAAAGGTCTCCAGGTCCCCAATGACCCTGGAGCCAAAAAAGGTGGAACCAGCTTCCAAGGTTGGCTCGTAGATAATGACTAAAGCTCCCTTTGCCTTGATTCGCTTCATCACTCCCTGAATGGAGCTCTGGCGGAAGTTGTCTGAGTTGGACTTCATGGTCAGGCGGTAAACCCCAATGACCACTTCCTTTTCCTGGCTCTTGCTGTAACGGTTATTAGAGGAGAAGCCATAGTATCCAGCTTTGGAAAGGACCCGGTCTGCAATGAAATCCTTTCGTGTCCGGTTGGACTCCACAATGGCCTGAATCAGGTTTTCTGGTACATCCTCATAGTTGGCCAGAAGCTGTTTGGTGTCTTTTGGGAGACAGTAGCCGCCGTAGCCAAAGGACGGATTGTTGTAGTGAGAGCCAATACGAGGGTCCAGACACACGCCGTCAATAATGTGCTGGGTATTTAACCCCTTCATCTCTGCATAGGTGTCCAGCTCATTAAAATAGGACACCCGGAGAGCCAGGTAGGTGTTGGCAAAAAGCTTCACAGCCTCTGCCTCGGTAAATCCCATAAAAAGGGTGTCAATGTTTTCCTTCAGAGCGCCCTCCTGCAAAAGGGCGGCAAAGGTGTGGGCAGCTTCTGTCAGGCGGGCATCCTTTTGGTCTGTGCTGACAATAATCCGGCTGGGATAAAGATTGTCGTACAAAGCCTTGGATTCCCGCAGAAACTCCGGACTGAAAAGGATATTCCTGGAGCCGGTCTTTTCCCGGATGGAGGCAGTGTAGCCTACGGGAATGGTGGATTTGATGACCATAATGGCGTCCGGATTGTACTCCATCACCAGACGGATGACTGACTCCACGGCAGATGTGTCAAAATGCTGGGTGATGGAATCGTAATTGGTAGGGGCAGCAATAACTACAAAATCTGCCTGGGAGTAAGCCAGCTGTGCATCCAGCGTGGCAGTTAAATCCAGCTCCTTTTCTGCCAGATATTTTTCAATATAATCGTCCTGAATGGGGGAAATACGCCGGTTGATCTGCTCTACCTTTTCCGGAACAATGTCCACAGCATAGACTTTGTGATGCTGTGCCAAAAGGGTTGCTATGGATAAGCCTACATAGCCGGTTCCTGCAACGGCGATGGTAATTTCTTTTTTCATGTGATCTTCTTCTTTCCTGATTATAAATTATGGTAAGTGTTTTATGGGGTTCAGCCGGAGATTTCTGGCAAAGGGCCAAAGAGCCGGGAATCCCGTTCCTATTATACCGGATTTTTGCGGGGCTGAAAATCATATTAAAGGAAATTTAAGAAAAAACACGGCAGCCCATCTGGCTGCCGTGTCCGGTATCTGTTACAGAAAAGATTATTCGCAGGTGATCTTCACACCAGTCTCGTACTTTTTGTCATCCACAATGACTCTCACATCATATACACCCTTTAAGCCAGCTTTGTTGACGCTGGTTCTGGTGTTCCGCTCGTCGGAATCCAGGAAAGTGCCGCAGCACATAGCCAGATAGGCAACAGCAGTAGTGGAGATGTAATATCTGTGAACTTCATCGCCCTGCTCTAAGAGCATCATAACCATCTGGCCCTTCTCGAAGCGGGAGAAGAAGGTGAAACGGTCAATCTCATCTTCGATTCTGGCATTGCAGCTGTCCGGAAGCATCTCGCCGGAATTTTCCATTGGGATATCGGTATCAAATTCCTTGGTGTGGCCCATCTTTCCAAGAACCTGTCCCTTGCCCAGCTCCAGGTTAATGCCATCGCTGTACAGTTTCAGCTTCTCAGCACGGTAGTAGTTGCCGGGAACTTCCAGATCCAGCATAACCTTGCCGTCACAAACCTCAACTGTAATGCTGCGGCAGGTGCCGCCCACATCCTTAACAAATGCACCTAAAGCTTCAGAAGGAGCGCCGTCCTTGTCATAGGCAATACCGCCGGAGTGAACCATGTAGTGTCCCTCATTGTAGTACTCTACATTACAGATGTATGGAGAGAAGAATTCAGCGCCCCGGTCTTTACCATATTCCCATACCTGCTCAATGGTCATATCCTCAGTATTGATGCGGTAACGAACGCCTCTGGAGTAGTTATCCTTGGCAGCCAGGTTCTTGGCATCCCGGTCTACCTGCTTGCAGCCATAATGATGGTTGTCAAAGCACATTACATCACCATTGGGGGTGATCACATTGGCATGCTGCTCATACTGCCAGCCAAAGTTGCTGCCAATGGGCTTGAAGAAATATTTGTCTACCATATCCTGCGGCCAGCCAGCCGGATCGCCGATGATCCAGTTCAGCTCTCCGCTGTCAAAGTCAATATTGACCATGGAGTCAATATGGCGTCCGGAGAAGGTGAGGGAATTGGTGTGCTTGTCATACCATACAGCGTTGTTGTGGAACCAGTCTTCCTCTGACCAGCTTCCGGAATGGCTCACAGTCTCAGGATTGAGGAATTTCTTGTAATCCCAGGTCTTTAAGATCTCACCGGTGTTGCGGTCAATCAGAACGCACATATCTTCTACGGTCTCGCTCTCTAAATCGTCAGTCAGAACCAGCAGATTGCCGTCCTCCATCTCAAATTCATCATGGTGATAGCCACCTGGCAGACGGAACTCTTTGTAAATCTTGCCGCAGGGGCTGATCTCATACAGTCCGGACATATAGTACGGCATCTTCAGAAGACGATGAGTACCCATGATCAGGTTGCCGTTTTTCAGACGCTTAATGTCAAAGACACAGGCAACATTCATATGCCAGCGGGCATCACCTGCATAGTCAAAAGCAGAGGACAGCTGAAGTCCAGCCGGAGAAACCATGATTACATTGTCCTGGAGATATTCCGGGGTGGTGTGCATATGGTAAATCGGATTCTCCCCATTGTACACATCCGGCACATCAATGGTAATCACATTGGACTCTCCACGGTAAGCCCGGATCTCTACCTTGTTGGCATAATTGGAATACAGTCCCACTACGGGAAGCACATGCTTCTTTGCCTTGGGGAAGGTGTGGCCAATGTTAGCTTCTTTGGTCTTGCCAAGCACAGTAACCGTGACAGGAGTCTCTGTCTTGGTCTCAAAGCAGATCACAGCGCTTAAAGGGCTGACTTCATACAGGTTATACTTTACCAGAGGATTCTGGATGGTGTAATTGCCAGCTTCAAATTCCTTTAACATAGCCTCTTCGGCTTCTGCCTGACGGTCGATGAGATGCTTTTCGTAGATATATTTTACACTCATGGTTTGCGTTCCTCCATTAATATTATACATTATAAGTTATTGATTCCAGATGCAGCAAAGACTGCAGCAAAATTAAAGATTTTCCTTGACCATTTTGACAATAACCGGCTTCTGCTGCAGACCCTGCAGACGTTTCACCTCAGCGCCGTCCTTCAAAAGAATCAAAGTGGGATAACCAGCTACACCATACTCTGCAGTAAGCTCCTTGTTCTGGTCAAAATCTACCTTTAAAATGGTAAGATCATCGCCGAACTCTTTTTCCACATCCTTCAGCACAAAGCCCAGCATCTTGCAGGGACCGCAGGTGGTGGAGAAAAAGTCGGCCAGTACCAGGCCCTTGTCAGCCAACTCCTTAAATTCTTCGCTATTTACTTCTTTTAACATGTTGTACCTCCTCTTTATAATTAAGGCCCTGTCATAAACATGCCTTGTATTTTCTGACCTCAGTCATTTGTGAAGCTTAAAGGTTTTTTACATAGTGAGAAGCTTCCTGGGCGGCAATCGCTCCGTCCGCACAGGCAGTAATCACCTGTCTTAAGTTCTTGGTAACACAGTCGCCTGCTCCGAAAATGCCGGGAATCTTGGTGGCCATCCGGTCATTGACCTCCACATAGCCGAATTTATTCAAAACACCTAAATTCTGGAAGCAGTCTGTGGTGGGGGTCAGGCCGATATATTCAAATACACCGTCGCAGCTTACGGTCTTTTCTTCTCCTGTCTTGGTAGATTGGAAGCGAACGCCCTCCAAACGGGAATCGCCTACAAATTCCAGAATATCCTGGAACGGATAGATGGTTACATTATCCATAGCGCGAAGCTTGTCACAGGCAA